>CAINSH010000034.1 GCA_903852955.1 uncultured Actinomycetes bacterium
CTGGTGGATTAGCTAATTCTGCAGCCCTAGAACTGCGCCGCCCGAAAATTGAAGCAAGGGATTTTCCAGCCGGGGGTAAGTCAAAGTTCCTATTAAAAGATCTACATTTTGCATTAGATGCTGCCAAATCTAGTGAAACTGAGCTTCCCATGACTGCACTTGTGACACAGTTGTATGCAGGATTAATTGAACATGGAGATGGCGAGCTCGATCACAGCGCAATTATTCGTGAGATTGAACGGCTTAACGATTAGCCTCTTGCAACAATATTCTCGGGCTCTACTCCTCTAGAAATCAGATCCAGCTGTCTTTCAATTAATTTCTTAGCACGGCTATCAAAAGCAGTTGAATTTCCGCCAACATGGGGAGAAAGAACGAGATTCTTCGCGCTCCACAGTGGATGGCCCTGTGGCAATGGTTCTGGATCAGTTACATCCAAGCCAGCAAATATTCGACCCGTGTTGAGTTCACTGATGAGTGCATCGGTATCAATAATCGGTCCGCGACCAACATTTACTATTACCGCGCCATTTTTCATTAACTTAAGTCGCTGAGCATTAATCAAATGCTTGCTCTCAGCATTCAACGGCAAAACTAAAAAGAGAATATCTAGGTGAGGTAGGTGAGCATCTAAATCTGCAATCTTGATCGCATCATCTGAACCTGAACGTGAAAAGAAAGAGATTTCAACATCGTAAGGCGCTAGGTAGCTAGCTAATGTGCGTGCAATTGATCCAGCGCCAATAATTCCTATTTTGCTGTCATTAAAGGATTCGTATCGCTTTGGCTTCCATTGGCCAGCTTGTTGCGCAACTGCAAAATCGTAAAAACCACGCCGGGAAGAAATTGCAAGAGCAACCGCAAGTTCGGCAGTCGAAGCATCATGGACACCTCGTGCGTTGCACAAAATCATTCCCGGGCGAAGAAATTCGAGCGCATCATCAAATCCCGCATTAGGCACTTGCAAGATTTTCAAATTAGGCATCGAAGTTGTGTACTCCAAAGCTTTGCGTCCACCCATATAAGGAGCCACATAGAAGGTAATCTGCGATAGATCGCTTTCCTCTAGTGGAAAGTTCTTTGGGTTTAGAGCCGTAATCCCATTAGGGGTTTGAATATCTTCCCACTGGGTCCAGGCTTTATGTTCAAATGATTGTGACATGACATAAGCATATGACACCCACTAGCATCCTTTCACTGCTGATATTGAAGAGAATGGGGTGCGCCGAAATGAGAGAGTCCAATTCGAGATTAACAGCCCTTGTTGAAGGGTTAACTGATTGGGGAATTGAGTATTTTGTTTACGTTCCTTCTTCACACTCTGCCCCAGTTATTCGTGGTTTGATTTCAGCTGGAGTTTCAAATGTAATGGCTAATCGAGAAGAAGAAGCCGTCGGTATTGCAAGTGGTTTGGCATTAACAGGCAAGAAGGTTGCCATCATTATGCAAGATAATGGCTTTGGTAACGCACTCACTGCGTTAGCTACATTTGCACAGCCATACCAAGCTGGTTTTCCAATTTTCGCAAATACTCGAGGCGGACTTGGCGAGTACAACTCAATGGTTCACTCAATCTCTGACTCCAACCCAGACTTGCTCAAAAAAATTGGAATTCGTGTCGAAGATTTAGGAATTAGTGATTCACCAGAAGTATGGCGATCATCAACCCAAGCTGTTGCACAAATGGCCGTTATTCAGCGCCGTCCGGTAGTCACTCTCTTTGAATCACTTCACCCTGGCATGGAGACAATCAAATGAAAAGAATTGAAGCACTCGAAGTCATAGATCAGATTTTTGGAAATGATCCGCTCATAATCACATGCGGTGCTACGGCCCGTGAAATGGCAAGTATTTCTAAAAAGAAATCCCACCTTCCACTTCTTGATTCCATGGGATTAACAACTCCAGTAGGGCTTGGAGTTGCATTGGGAGTTAAAGGTCGAGTGGGAGTAATTGATGGTGATGGTTCATTATTAATGGGCTTTAGCATTCTTCCAACACTTAAAGCCTATGGTCCCAAGAATCTCGTAGTTGTTGTATTGGACAATGGTCAACATGCATCAGCTGATCTAATGCTTTCTCAAGCCTCTGAAGTTGATATTGCGGGAGCAGCCAAGGGATTAGGTCTTTGGGTAGGTCAATGCGATAGCGCAGAAGAAATGAAGTCACTCATTGCATCTCGTACAGGTGCTGATGAAGTCTCAATGATTTTCGTGAAAATCGAAAAAGGAAATACTCCAGGAATTCCATTTTATTTAGCTAACCCGCCTAAATTGAGTGCAGATTTTGTGGAGAGTATTAACTCCTAGATTTTGCTGTTAATGCAGCTTTTTCTATTCCTTCGTAAATAATCTGCTGTAGATAGCCTGCGACACATTCAACAAAATTGGTTAGTGCACCTAATTCTGGTGAAAATATCTGGGCTGTCGCAAACACAGATTGAACAAAAACTGCAGGATCTGTTGTTAGCCCAGCAAGTTGAACTAAGTGTGATTTTGCTGGATCTTTCATCGCATCAGCATCAGCGCCTGGATAAAAACCTTTAAGTGGAGCAATGCAGGCAAGCCATGCAGCTACGGTGAGCGCAATAAATTGTGGTGTATTGCCGGATTGTGCGTGAAATATAACTGGCTCAGTTATTCGTTGTGGCAATTTAGTAGAACCATCTGAACCGACACGACTAGTGCGATCACCTAAAACTGTATTTGACCAACGATCGAATAATTGATTGATATAGCCATCAGCCGTTAAAGCTGCAGGCATGGCAAATGTAGGGAGGAACTCCTTATATAAAATTGTTCGAACTGCATCTTCTATGTATGGCTGAAAACGCGCACCCGGAATAGTTTCTTGTCCAGCCAAAGCACCAAGATATGAAAGTAGCGAATGTGTGCCGTTTAGAAGTCGTAGTTTCATTAGTTCATAAGCTGCAACATCGTCACTAAATATTGCGCCTACTTTTTCCCAAGCAGGACGACCGGCAGCAAAACGATCCTCAATTACCCACATCGTAAATTCTTCAGCTGGGACAGGGGAATTATCGTGAATACCTAAGCGCGATTCGACCATATCTATGTGCCGATTTTCGGTTCCAGGAACGATTCGGTCAACCATTGAGTTAGGGAATGTCACATGCTCGTTGACGTAGGTACGTAACCTGGTTGAATCCGGCAGAGAGTCTATGAACTCAAAAACTAACTGCTTTGTACGATCACCGTTTCCGGACAAGTTATCGCAGCTCAACACAGTTACAGGCAGCCCATGATCGGCTGCTCGAAGCTCTAACCCTCTAACAATTATGCCAATTGCAGATCGAGGAGATTCCGGATGCTCAAGGTCATGGATTATTTCAGGTGCCTGCATATTTAGGCCATTAGTACTTTGTGAGATGAGGTAACCAGCCTCAGTAACTGTTAGCGAAATAATCTTTGTGGAATCTTTTGCAATTTCAGCTAGAACTTGACCAACATGATCAGGACCGCCAATGGCTGCAGTATGTATGCCAGGGATAACTATCGCCTCTGACGTTGGTGAGATAGTTGCTATGCAATACAGCAAATCTTGACTAGTCATCGCATCTGCAATCACAGTACTTCGAAGTGAGTATGAGTAAATTCCCCAGTCACCACCGAAATCGCGAACCGCTATGGCTGTATAGAAAGCTAAGTGAGCACGATGAAAATTGCCTAAACCAATATGAACGATTCCAGTCCGCGGTGTGGATTTTAGAAGCATCACAGATTCTGGCGCAGTTGATTTATTAAGCGCTGGGTATTGCGGCGATGACGTAGATGCCATTGACAAAGTATAGTGCGCAGATGAGATCTTTCTTAATTGCAGGTAAGTTGAATGCCGAATTAAAAGATCTGCCAATTCCAGAGCCACTTGAAAACCAAGTACGAATTAAAGTTGCATTTGTCGGAGTGTGTGGTTCAGATTTGCATTACTACTACGAAGGCGCAAATGGTGCATTTGTAGTGCAAGAGCCACTTATTCCAGGACACGAACTATCAGGTGTAATTGATAGTGATCCCAGTGGTGAATTTGAACAAGGTTTAGGCGTGACTGTGCATCCAGCGACTTTCGGAAAATCAGAGCCTGATATTGCTGACAAACCACACATTTGGCCAAGCGGAAAATATTTAGGAAGCGCATCAACAATGCCGCACACGCAAGGTGCGATGTCTGATTATTTGATTGTTCGCAAAGACCAGATACGTGTTTTGCCAGCTGGATTGAATTTAAAAGATGCTGCACTCGCCGAACCTTTAGCGGTAGCACTACATGCAATCAATGTTGCCAATGGAGTTAAGGGCAAGAAAATTTTAGTATCAGGTTCTGGTCCGATTGGTCTACTTGTTGCTGCAGCGGCCACAGTTAAAGGCGCAACCGAAGTTGTATGTACCGATGTTCTAACTGGTCCACTAGAACGAGCGATGGCAATAGGTGCAACTAAAACTATTCAAATTGGAAAAGAAGAATTACCAGAAAGCTATTTTGATTGTGTATTTGAATGTTCAGGTTCGCCAATTGCAATCGGTTCTGCATTAAACGCAGTTCGCCGTGCTGGAACGTTTGTGCAAGTTGGAATGCTAGGAGCAGGTCCTCAACCTATAGCCATTGCACCACTTGTATCTAAAGAGCTTGAACTCAAGGGTGCATTTAGATTTAATAATGAAATAACCGAGGCCGTAGAACTTCTAGTTAAACATCCAATTATTGCAACCGCAATCACGCATGTTTTGCCGGCAGTTGAGGTTGAAAAAGCTTTTGAAATCGCTAAAGATTCACAAGTCTCAGGCAAGGTCTTAGTTGACTTCCAATAATCCTCTAACACCAACACCACGGAGAGTTATTCTCGTTGGTGCTATGGGTGTTGGAAAAACAACTATTGGTACGATTATTTCTAAACAATTGAGTTGGCCTTATGTAGACAATGACTATGAAATGTCGAAGATGGCTTCTTTGTCTATGAAAGAGTTAGCAAAGCTAGATGTTCCAACATTGCACGCTTTAGAAGAAAAATACTTGTGGGATGTGCTTTCTAGGCCAGCGCCACTTGTTGCAGGTGCTGCAGCATCGGCGGCAGATAATCTTGATCTTGTGCAGGCTTTGAGCAAGGAATGCACTATTTATCTTCATATGCCGCTTGAGCTTCAAAAACAACGGGCAGGTTCATCTGGGGTTGGTCGTCAGGCATTTGCTGAAAATGCCCACGATGTAATCCGCGAAAGATACGAACGTCGAGACCCACGCTATCGCCAGGCCGCAGCTTTAATAATAGATACAACGCGCGAACCAGAAAAAGATGCGCAGTTAATTCTTGATTTTCTGAGGGCTTAATACATGCACGTTGCCAGAAATGAAATTAACTCTGGATTTACTCTGCACATTCAAACACCTTCAGGCTTGCAAGATTTTCCAGCAACGGTGCCAGGATCAATTCATACCGATTTAATCGCAGCCGGTGTGATCGGTGATATCCGCATTAATGGCACCGAAGTTGAGCAAGCATGGATTCGTAACGCAGATTCAACGTACAAAACTAATGTATCGGTTACAGGACCTGGTAAGCATGAACTCCATTTTGCTGGATTGGATACTTTGGCAACAGTTTCCATAAATGGCCAAGAACGTTTAGTCACTGAAAATATGCATCGCTCATTTGTCATTGAAATTGATCCAAACGATTCAATTGATTTACAGATCGATTTCAAGGCACCTCTGCCAGAAGCAATTGTGCGACAAGAGCAGATGGGAATCTATCCAAACCCATACAACATGCCCTACAACTACTTCAGAAAAATGGCATGTAGCTTTGGCTGGGATTGGGGTCCAATCACAGGTTCTAGTGGAATTTGGAAGCCAATAACGTTAACAACGTGGGAATCTGGAATTTTAGATTCAGTTGTATTAGTTACAGATGTGGTTAATTCAATACCTACGCTTAAAGTAGCTACTCACGGGCGCGGTGAAGCAACAAAGGTAAGAATAAAAATAAGCGGAAACCATGAAGCCGAGTTTGAGGCAACCCTTAATTCAACCGCAACATTCCAATTGCCTGGCTTTGATTTGTGGCAACCAAGAGGTTTTGGTGACCCAGTTTTGTACACCGTAATCGTGCAGTTAATTGATAGCCATGGTGAAGTAGTCGATGAAAGCATCAAGCGCGTTGGCTTTAGGCACGTAGAACTAGATCAATCCAACTTTAACGATCGACAGATGTTCGCAATTATGGTCAATGGCCAACGTGTGTGGGCCAGGGGAGTTAACTGGATTCCAGATGATCCGTTTCCACATCGCGTGACCCGTGCAGATTATGCGAAAAAAATCGAGGATCTCTATTCGGTTGAAGTAAATGCGATTCGCGTATGGGGCGGTGGAATTTATGAGTCGGATGATTTCTATGATTTATGTGATGAAAAGGGAATAATCGTTTGGCAGGATTTCCTCTTTGCTTGTGCTGCATACCCAGAAGATCAAAAAACAATCGCTGAAGTTACTGCCGAAGCAACGGAGGCGATCTCTCGACTTGCTAACCACCCGTCGCTAGTTCTGTGGTGCGGTGGAAATGAATGCCTCGAAGGCTTTCAGCATTGGGATTGGCAAGAACCACTTGCAGGAAAGCCTTGGGGTTCAAAATACTACTTTGAGATTTTGCCTAACCTCTTAAAACAAATAGACCAAAGCCGTGCCTACATTCCAGGTTCACCTTTTTCAACGTTGAGCGAGGATGTAAAAGATTTTGCATCAGGTACAAATCATATTTGGGATGTTTGGAACGAACGCGGTTATCAGCGCTATGAAGAATATTCACCTTCATTTGCTGCAGAGTTTGGATATAACGGCCCCGGTTCATGGCAGACATTAACAAAAGCTATTGGTAAATCGAACTTAGATTCTAAAGACCCACAGTTGGCAACACATCAAAAAGCTTTTGATGGAATGGACAAAATCGCAGCTGGGCTTAAACGTGAGTTTGTATCAGAATTTACAGAAGGCCCCGCTTGGTATTTTGCTGCCCAACTTGTGCAAGCGCGCGCGGTTGAAGTTGGCTTAAAACATTTTAGATCTCAATTTGAAACTTGTTCAGGCTCTGTTCTTTGGCAATACAACGACATGTGGCCGGCACTTAGTTGGGCAGTAAAAGATAGTGCGGGTAGCCGCAAGCTTTCTTGGTATGCAATGCGTGAGGCATATAGACCACGTTTACTTCACTTCTCAGGTGAAAATCGTGCGCTTGTCATAGTAAATGACTCTGCGCAGGTTTGGCGAGATCAACTGTATTTAATCATTCTTGATGAATTAGGAAATATACTCGAGACTAAGAATCAAGCAATTGAAGTTGCTGCACATTCAAAACACACAATCACCATGCGGGGCTTTATTCCAGATCAAGGTTATGTTGTTGCCCAGCTGGGGGACATCCGCACTGCACGATCGGTATCCGATAAACCAGTGGCAGTTCTAAACAAGGTTGATGCTGAACTTACCGCCGAATTAAATGGATCTTGCGTTGAAGTAACTATCAGATCGCACTCTTTTGTTTTCGAATTTTCCTTGTTACCAGAACTAGTGGCGCACGAAGTAGTCAGCGTGAGTGCGCAAAGATTGACGATTTTGCCGAATGAAAGAAAGTCGATTGAAATATTTGCAAGCACAATTGAAGATGCACAGTTAATTCATGCCTCAATTAAAGATATAGCGTGGAGCTTGAATAGATTAGTTGGTAGCCCAGCGGAGTAACGGCGCAGCATCGGTATGCATATTTTCGGCAATCCATTGCCCGCCATCAAGATTATCTCCACGAGCTGCAATAAATTTAACATTAGGCAAAGTTGCAGCAATCACGGTTTTTATCGTGTCTACATATTTTTGATTTTTTGAAGGTCCACCTTGGATTGCTATTTCTGGTGAATCACTTGTGGAACCGCCCGCACCAATCCACGTAGCAATCACAGTTTGTGCAAGTAATGCGGCGCCTTCATCGCGAATTGCAATCGCCATCGGGCTGCCTGCATCGGCTGCTTCAAATAACTTCTTGGCTGAATGAATTGCAAGTGTTGCCGCTTCTGCGCCATTTTTTACATCTAACGCGTCATAAGCTGCAACTTGATCGGCAAAGACATCAAGCAGAATTTGGTCATCACCTCGGCCTTGACGAATACCTAGCGCCTTAGTAATTCCTAATTTTCCAAGCCAGAAACCGCCACCTTCATCGCCAAAAGTACTTCCAAGTCCATCTCGGTGAGCAAACTTTCCTTCACGACCGCCCACACTTACGACACCACCACCAATTGATAACACGACACCCGTGCTTCCACCGAGTGCGCCAACGAATCCTGCTAAGCCATCATCAATTACAGCAACTTTTGTTGCCCCAA
>CAINSH010000035.1 GCA_903852955.1 uncultured Actinomycetes bacterium
ATGCCAGTTGGGAAACCTGCACCACCGCGACCACGCAAACCAGAGTCTTTAACAAGTTGAATTACTGCATCAGGATCCATTGCAAGAGCTTTTTTAGAAGCTGTATATCCACCATGACGCGTGTATGCATCGATAGTAAATGAATCTTTTTCATCCCAGTGCGCAGAAAGGATTGGAGTTAACTTAGTCATTTACTTAGTTTCTCCTTTAGCGATTTTTAATCCAAGTAGAGTTGGTTCGCCAGCTTGTACACCTTCGTTGGCTTTTCCATCATTAAGTCCGGCTAATACTGCTGATGCTTGTTTCCAGGTAACCAAAGTGTTTGGTCCACGTGTTGGTGGCTTTGGATTTCCTGCGCGCATCGAATCAACTAATTCTTTTGCAGATTCAACAGTCTGGTTGTCATAGAACTCCCAGTTAGCCATAACTACAGGTGCGTAATCACAGGCAGCATTACATTCAATGTGCTCTAGTGAAACTTTCCCATCTGCTGTTACGCCATCATTTTCAATTCCTAGGTGTTGCTTGAGGCCATCCATGATCGCGTCGCCGCCCATGATCGCGCACAAAGTATTTGTGCAAACGCCTACGTGATACTCACCAACTGGTGAAGGCTTGTACTGGGTATAAAAGGTAGATACCGCAGTTACTTCAGCGGCTGCGAGGTCAAGAAGCTTGGCAATAACTTCAATACCTTCATTAGTTACATAACCGGCGCGTGATTGCACAAAGTGCAACAGCGGCATAATCGCAGAACGTGAACGTGGGTAACGCTTAATAATTGTGTCCATGATTGCTAGATCTTCGTTTGAGAATGCCATTAGCGGTCAACGCCTCCCATAACTGGATCGATTGAAGCAACTGCACCGATGATGTCGGCGATCATTCCGCCTTCGCTCATTGCAGATGTTGCTTGCAAGTTATTAAATGATGGTTCACGGAAATGCATGCGATAAGGGTGTGTTCCACCATCAGATACAACATGCGCCCCAAGTTCACCACGTGGTGATTCAATTGCTGCATAAACCTGACCAGCAGGGACGCGGAAACCTTCGGTAACTAATTTAAAGTGGTGAATCAATGACTCCATTGATGTTCCCATGATTTCGCGGATGTGATCAAGTGAGTTACCAAGTCCGTCGCCGCCAAGGGCAAGTTGTGCAGGCCATGCAATCTTCTTATCAGCAACCATTACTGGAGCGCCTTCAAGTTTTTCTAACTTATCAAGTGCTTGTTCAACAATTCGAAGTGATTGTTCGAGTTCGCCCATACGAATCAAGAAGCGACCATAAACATCGCAAGAGTCCGCAGTAATAACATCGAAATTATAATTTTCATAACCGCTATAAGGCTGAACCTTGCGAAGATCCCAAGGTAAACCTGTTGAACGCAGCACTGGACCTGTAATTCCAAGAGTTGTGCAACCTGCTAAATCTAAGTAACCAATACCTTGAGTACGTTTCATCCAGATTGAGTTACCAACCAACAACGTTGTGTTGTCTTTAAAATTCTTGCGCATCAATTTAACTGCGTCGCGAATCTTAGGGATCGCACCTGCTGGAAGATCTTGCTGAACTCCACCCGGGCGAACATAAGCCATGTTCATACGCAGGCCAGAAATCATTTCAAAAATATCTAAGACTGTTTCGCGTTCGCGGAAAGCAAAGAACATAGGGGAAATAGCACCTAATTCAAGGGCGCCAGTACCAAGAGCAACCATGTGCGATGAAATTCGGTTGAGTTCCATCATCATTACGCGAATGACATTTGCGCGCTCTGGAACATCTTCGGTGATTCCCAGTAATTTTTCGACTGCTAAGCAATACGCAGTTTCATTAAATAATGGTCCTAGGTAATCCATTCGAGTAACAAAAGTTGTTCCCTGAGTCCAGCTGCGGTATTCCATATTCTTTTCGATACCTGTGTGTAGGTAGCCAATTCCGCAACGTGCTTCAGTAACTGTTTCACCTTCAAGTTCTAGAACTAAACGAAGTACACCGTGAGTTGATGGGTGTTGTGGGCCCATGTTTACAACTACGCGCTCTTCTTTAGTTGAACCAATTTCTTGAACTAATGCGTCCCAGTCTCCGCCAGTAACTGAATAAACCGTTCCTTCAGTGGTGTCGCGTGATGGTGCGTATGGATCAAAAACGCTCACTTGTAACTTCTCCGTTCGTTAGGAGGAGGAGTTGTTGCGCCTTTATATTCAACTGGAATTCCACCGAGTGCGTAGTCCTTACGTTGTGGGTGACCCTGCCAATCATCTGGCATCAAAATTCTTGTTAGACCTGGGTGGCCATCGAAAATAATTCCAAACATGTCAAAAGTTTCGCGTTCGTGCCAGTTGTTGCCAGCCCAAACTTCAACCACAGATGGGATGTGCGCATCTGCATCGGGAACTGAAACTTCAAGACGCACACGGCGATTGTTTGTAATTGAAAGCAATGGATAAACAGCATGAAGTTCGCGGCCAGAATCTTTTGGATAGTGAATTCCAGATACACCCATGCCCATTTCAAATTTAAGTGAGTCGCGCAAAATCATTGCAACTTCTACAAGTTTTTCGCGTTTTACATGAAGCGTAAGTTCGCCGCGATCAACAACAACTCGCTCAATCGCTTCTGAAAATAATGGGTAGGCACGTTCAAGGTCGTCGGCAACCTCATCGAAATAACTGCCATATGGACGCTCAGAGGAGCCTGTTGATGCTGCGCTGCGGACTAAGCCGCCGTAACCCGATGTGTCTCCGGTGCCACGAGCACCAAACATTCCTTGGTCGCTCATTTACGCCAGCAAGCCCTTCATCTCGATAGTTGGCTTTGCATTCATGGCAGCAAGTTCTACTTCTTTAATAATCTCTGCACGATTTGAGCCAAGCTTTTCATCGTAAATCTTTGAGTGAAGTTTCAAGATTGCATCAAGCAACATTTCTGGACGCGGTGGGCAACCAGGTAAGTAGATATCGACTGGAACAACATGGTCGACACCTTGAACAATTGCATAGTTGTTAAACATTCCACCAGAAGATGCACACGCACCCATTGCAATTACCCATTTTGGTGCAGCCATTTGATCGTAAATCTGTCGAAGAACTGGTGCCATCTTGTTTGATACACGTCCGGCAACAATCATTAAATCTGCTTGACGTGGGGATGCACGAAAAACTTCCATACCAAATCGGGAAATGTCATATTTAGCTGCAGAGCCAACTGCCATCATTTCAATTGCACAACATGCCAAACCAAATGTTGCAGGCCACAAAGAGTTCTTGCGCATGTAACCAGCAAGTTTTTCTACAGTTGTTAAAACGAAACCGCTTGGGATTTTCTCTTCAATACCCATTGATTAATCCCATTCCAATCCGCCACGGCGCCACACATATGCATATGCAACGAAAACCGTTCCGATAAAAATTGCCATTTCAACAAGACCAAATAAACCTAAGTAATCAAAAGTTACAGCCCATGGATAAAGGAAAACGATTTCAATATCAAAAATAATAAAAAGCATTGCAGTTAAAAAGTACTTAACTGGGAAACGTCCACCCTCAGCAGCTTGTGGTGAGGGTTCAATTCCACATTCATATGCATCGAGCTTTGCGCGGTTATAACGCTTTGGGCCAGCAAGAGCACCTGCGGCAACTGAAAATGCTGCGAAGCCGAAACCAATGGCCCCTAGAACCAAAATTGGCACGTATGGATTTGAACTCACGTGTGGAATCTTAGAACCGGTTCACCAAACTCGGTAACCGCTAGCCCTTATTCCCGCTGTGAACTGCAACAACCCCGCCGGTCAGGTTTTTCCAGCTGATTTTGCTCCAGCCAGCTTTCTCCATCGCCGCCGCTAACCCCTGCTGATCGGGCCAGGCTCGAATCGACTCGGCCAGGTAGATATAGGCATCTGGGTTGGATGAGGTCCTGCGGGCGATAACCGGCAGCGCCTTCATCAAATACTCCGTATATATAGTGCGAAATGGGCGCCACGTGGGGTGGCTGAACTCCACAACCACCATTCGTCCCCCTGGTTTGGTGACTCGCAGCGCTTCGGCGAGCGCTTTGGGGTAATCAACGGTGTTTCGAAGGCCATAGGAGATGGTCACGACATCAAAGGTATCGGCCTCAAAGGGCAGATTGAGCGCATCGGCCTTTGAGAAATTCAGGTAGGGGCGGGTTTTTCGGCCTACAGCCAGCATTCCTTCTGAGAAATCAGTGGCAAATACCTTGGCCCCGGCTTTATGTAGGGGTTCAGAGGATGAGCCTGGCCCTGCCGCAAGATCCAAAATCTTCATACCAGGGGCTGGGGCGATGATGGCTGTTGCCGCCTTGCGCCAGGCTTTAGTCCGGCCCAGGCTTAAAAGATCATTGACCAGGTCATAACGCTTGGCCACGCCATCAAACATTGCCGCTACTTCATCGGGATCTTTGTTCAAATTGGCGCGGGACATAGCCATATTCTCCCTTGAAGTAGGCTCATCCACAACTACAGGCACAGGAAAGGTTTGTACATGTCATTAGCTTCTACATCCCTTCGAACAACGGTGGTTGCCCGAACTTCGGCGATGACTAACGCTCTTTTTGTTGTTGGCGGCGTAATTTTCCTTGGTGCGCTCGCTCAGATTGCGATACCAGTGCCCGGTTCGCCTGTTCCTGTCACCGGACAGACTCTTGGTGTCTTATTAATTGGAACTAGTTATGGCGCAGGACTGGGCTTTACAACTTTCGCATTTTATTTATTAGCTGGAATCGCTGGCGCACCAATTTTTGCGGGCCAGAGTTTTGGTTTTGAAAAAATTATTGGCGCAACTGGTGGCTACTTAATTGGAATGCTTATCTCAACTTATGTTTTGGGCAAGATGGCCCAAAAGCAATTAGATAGAAAATTTATTACTGCATTACCTTCAATGCTTATTGGAAGTCTCATTACTTTTAGCTGTGGAATTATTTGGTTGCAACAAGTAACTAACCAAAGTTGGAGCTGGACATTTAATGCTGGGTTAACTCCATTTATTCTCGGTGAAATTCTGAAAATTGCAATTGCAGGAACTTCACTCCCAATTCTTTGGCGTTTTATAAATCGAAAGAACGCCTAGATTTAACTATTCAAATGACTCCCCTAACTCCTGTAACTACAACGCGCCTTGGCGAACACTTGCCTCTTCTGGATTTACTCCCTGATGCTCAACCATTTGCCTGGGTGCGCGGTGGTGAAGGTTTAGTTGGTTGGGGTGTTTATGCAACAACTACTGTAAGTGGCCCACATAGATTTGCAGATGCGCGTCATTGGTGGCAAAAGCAACTAGAAAACTTTGCAGTAACAAATACAGTCCATGGAAATGGAACGGGGCCAGTTCTTTTCACTTCCTTTTCCTTTTCACCACAAGATGTTTCAGTCTTAGTAATTCCACGGGTAATTGTGGGAACTAAAGGTGGTAAATCGTGGATTACCTGGATTGGCTCTGAGCCTCAACCCGTCTTAAATCTTCAAGCTCCGGCTCTTGCACATTTCTCTGTGAGTTGGGACGTAAATGAAAACGCTGATCAAGCGTGGAAATCCCGCGTACAAACCGCAGTTGATCGCATTCAAAGTGGTGCTTTAGACAAAGTTGTCCTGGCTCGCGATGTAGTGGGAACTGCCTCTTCAACCATTGATGCGCGTTCAATTTTGCAAACCCTTGCACGCGAGTATCCATCCACATGGAAATTTTCGATATCTGGATTAGTTGGTGCCACTCCTGAACTATTGCTTCGCCTCACTCGTGGAATGGTTACATCGCGAGTTCTCGCGGGAACAATTAGTAAGACTGGTGACGACGAAAAAGATCTAGCGTTAGCGGGTTCACTGGCGCGCTCTTCAAAAGATCTAGAAGAGCATGAATATGCAGTCAGATCTGTCGCCGATGCCATCGAACCATTTTGTACTTCAATAAATGTTCCTGAGTCACCATTTGTTTTGCACTTAGCAAATGTCATGCACCTTGCAACAGATGTAACTGGTGCACTTGCCGAAACTCTTGCTCATGTCGATGCCTTTACTATTTTGGAACAACTTCATCCATCAGCTGCAGTATGTGGAACCCCCCGACCAAACGCTGCAGCATTAATTGAAGAAATTGAAGGTATGTCACGTGGTCGCTACGCCGGCCCCGTTGGTTGGATCGATGCTGCAGGTGATGGCGAATTAGGAATTGCACTGAGGTGTGGACAAATAAACGCTGATTCGATCCGTATTCTTGCTGGCTGTGGAATCGTTGCTGGTTCTGATCCAGTTAAAGAGTTAACTGAAAGTGAAGCAAAGTTTATTCCGATGCGAAGCGCATTGGCTTAGATAGATTTCATCGATTCATAAATTGCTTTTAACGAATCAGCATTTGTTTCGCGTGATGGAACGTTAACAACAACCACTGAAATTCCCTTTACTGGTTCGGTGATTGCTTTCTTTAAGCCATCGAGTGAATTGACATTTGAACTCTTTACTCCCATAGCCGAAGCAATTGCAGCAGGGTCCAAGCCATGAGAAGTTCCAAATACAGTTTCAAATCCATCAACTCCCCGCTGAGGCAAAGTTGAGAAAATCCCGCCACCATCATTGTTGATCACTATGAATGCGCAGTTGATGTCTTCGCTGGTGATGAGACCAGTTAAATCATGCAAGAAAGATAGGTCACCCAGAACTGCAAATGTTTGCTTACTGCTCGATGCGATTCCTAGCGCAGTTGAGATATTTCCATCGATCCCGGCTAAACCACGGTTTGCATAGGTTGTCAGGCCATCGCGTGGTGATGCAAAACCTTCGATATCTCGAATTGGCCGAGAAGATGAAATGAACAATGAAGATCCATCTGGCAAATGAGCGCCGATAGTACGGGCAACAGTTGCTTCGTTAAATGTCGAAATTGAATCAATGCTTTTCTTGGCGCGGGTTGAAAATTTATCCCACTGCGCAAGCCAATCATCAGATGCTTTGCGCACATCAAGATTTGGTATCTGAGTGAAACGCTTATCGGCTTTACGATCTGTATCAACTGTGGCAATACGTGGATCAATAACAATTTGCGTAGGAGCTAGTTTGATAAAAGCATTTATGGATCTAGACAAAGTAGTGCGTCCGATAATGACTACTGTCTGAGGGATTAATGCGGCCCTGACTTCTGATGAAGTTAAAAGTATCGACGCATGTGCAACAGCTTGTGGAAACGATAGAGGATCTTCAGCTATTACTGGCCATGCCAATTTATCGGCAAATTCTTGAACTGCATCAACGCTTAGACCGCCACGATCATGTCCGATAATTAAAACGCCACGGTTAGCATCGTCTTTTAAAACTCCTGCTTTAGTACGAGATTCAAAAACTCTTGGTGCAACTTTGATTTCATCAAGCCATTGGTTGGATTCATCAGGCAACATCGGTTCATCAAATTGAAGATTCAAATGAACTGGTCCATTTCGCAAACTATCGAAAGGAAGTTCCATAGGAAAAACTGGCCCATCTACGTCAGCAAAATATCTAACTGCCTTGCCATAAATTCGGGCCTGTTCGGTAGTTTGATTTGCACCGGTTTTGCGCAATATTGCTGGGCGATCAGCAGTTAAAACCAAAAGTGGAGCATTTGTGTGGCTGGCCTCAAGTACTGCCGGATGATAATTAGCCACAGCCGTTCCGCTTGTACATACAACAGGTACTGGACGCCCAGTTGCCTTAATCATTCCTAGGGCAAAAAATGCTGCAGTTCTTTCGTCAATACGTACGTGTAACTTAATGAGACCACGTTCAGACGCTGCGTAAAAGGCTAAAGAAAGTGGTGCATTGCGCGAGCCAGGGGAAATAACTACATCGGTAATCCCAGCTTCAATAATCTGGCGGACAATTACCCGAGCTAGCGACGTTGAATCATTCATCGTATTAACTCCGCAGTTCGCATGATCCGATTCTTCCACCATTCGTAGCGCTCTGCATCCACTTCTAAAGCGTCAAACTCTGGCACAACATCTGCAACCTCAATTTTTCCATCAATAATAGGTAGCTGGGCAACATTTGTGGTCAGCAATGAAGCGGTTGCAAGTCCGCACGCAAAATCAAGTTCTGGCAACACCGCCGCTAACTTCAACCCATAACTGATGCCAACCGCACTTTCTAGCGCGCTTGATACAACCACGGGTAGATCGTGATGTTCTGCAATTCTTAATGCTCGATTAATTCCACCAAGTGGTTGGACTTTAAGCATCAAAGCATCTACTGCACCATCAAGGTCAATCGCAAAAGGATCTGCGCTTTTACGTAAAATCTCATCTCCAACAATTTTAATATCTATCAGCTTCTTAAGCTCTCGAAGTTGTTCGATAGTTGCACAAGGCTGTTCAACGTATTGAATTTCACCACAGGTCTTTAAGAATTGATGTGCCTGATCCACGTTCCACAATCCATTTACATCAATCCTGATTTTTGCATTAGGGACTAGATTGCGGACCATACCAATACGTGCAAGATCTTCATCGTAATTAATCCCTACTTTTATTTTAATTGTTTGACATCCGGGAAATGAATTGAGAATTCGAATAACTTCACTTTCACCGTTTACTGCCGGCAAAGTTGCATTAACTGGAATCGACGTCCGTAACAATTTCGGAGTTGGCACTGTTGCAGCTTCAATTGCGCACATAAGCCAAGGTGCGCATTCATTGTCATCATATTCAAGGAAAGGTGAAAACTCGGCCCACCCGACAGGGCCTTGAAATAAAGCAACTTCACGGTGATTTATCCCGCGAAAGTTAGTTTTCGTGGGAATTGAAATGACTCGGAGCGAGTCAAGGATCATGTCAAGCATGTATTAAGGACGCTTTGGAAATTTCCCGAAATCAGGATTCCGTTTTTCCTTATATGCATCGCGACCTTCTTGACCTTCTTCAGTCATATAAAACAAAAGAGTTGCATCGCCAGCCAACTGTTGAACTCCAGCTAAACCATCATCGGCGGCATTGAGGCTGGCTTTGAGTAGTCGAAGTGCTAACGGTGAGTTGCGAAGCATTTCGCGACACCAAGAAACAGTTTCAGCTTCGAGTTGATCAATAGGAACAACGGTATTAACTAATCCCATATCTAAAGCTTCTTGTGCATCATATTGACGCGTCATAAACCAAATTTCGCGAGCCTTTTTCTGACCAACATGTGCTGCAAGTAAACCTGCACCATAACCGCCATCGAATGATCCAACCATTGGACCCGTTTGGCCAAACTTTGCATTGTCGGCTGCAATCGTTAAATCACAAACAACATGCAAAACATGTCCGCCCCCAACTGCCCAGCCTGCAACCATTGCCACTACAGGTTTTGGTGTACGACGAATCTGCACTTGTAAATCTAAAACGTTAAGTCGCCCAATTCCTTTTTTAGCTAACTTGTCATCTCCAAGGTATCCGTCATCGCCTCGTACACTGATATCGCCGCCTGAACAAAAAGCTTCAGTACCTTCACCTGTAAATATGATGACGCCGACTTCTTCATTATCGCGCGCGCAGTTAAAAGCTTCGATTAACTCAATAATTGTTTGAGGGCGAAATGCGTTTCGTACTTGTGGGCGATTGATGGTGATCTTTGCCATTCCATCTGCCATTTGATATTTAATGTCAGCGAAATCTTCACCCCCGGGTGCATCCACCCATGTAGGTATCTCACGGCTACCAAATTCACGCTTGAACGGCTTGCTCACATTTCCTCCATTGTCTTTGCAAGCGATAGCCTACGGCTGCAATGGACATGAAGTCACAACGAGGTATTCACCAGGTCAGCCCTGCCTGCACAATCCCTGAATTAGCGCGAGAAATCACTGCTGCTTTGGTCGGTACAGGTCCGGCTTTGGCATTCGGCGAAGTCCGTTCGGCAATGGCTCCGGCAAATATTTCATTAATAATTGGAACCAGTGGGACCACAGGTTTAAGCAAAGAAGTTAGTTTTACTGCGCCTGCGCTTCTTGCTTCAGCCCGCGCATCCAATTTATTTTTAAATGCTAAACCAGGTCAACAATGGTCGCTGTTTTTACCTTTGACGCATATTGCTGCAGTAAATGTCATTATCCGATCGATGGAACTTGGAACGTTGCCTGTTGATTTGCGTGAACACGAAGGCGAATATCCCAAAGTAGATTTTACTTCGATTGTTCCAACGCAGTTATTCCGGGCATTAAACGGTGATGATCGCTTGCTTCGACATCTACAAGGCACTCAAGCTATTTTGGTCGGAGGCGCTGCATTGTCTCCAGCACTTCGCACACAAGCTGAAAATTGCGGTATCAATGTTATTGAAACTTATGGAATGACAGAAACTTCTGGTGGATGTATTTATAACGGCCAAGCAATCGATGGTGTTGAGTTTTCACTAAACAATAAAGGGCTAGTACAAATTCGTGGATCGGTGATGTCAGAAAGTTACTTGAACGCGCCAGAGCTTTATATTACAAATGATGGATGGTTTGTTACTAATGATTTAGGTGAAATTCTTGATGGAAAGTTAAGAATTTTAGGTCGTGCAGATGATGTAATTATTTCAGGAGGTGAAAACATTTCACTTACTGCAATCGAAGCCATACTCTCTATTCGTTACCCTGAAATTGAGTTTGCGGCTTTTGCAGTAAATGACATTCAATGGGGACATGCCTTGCATCTAGCAATTGTTGGCGAAGTAAACGAAAATGAAATTTCGCAATTTCTCGAGGCAGCGCTTGGACCCGCGTCTAAACCAAAAGGAATTCACTATATGGATTCGCTACCATTGCTAGGTATCGGCAAAGTCGATCGCGTAACTCTTGCAAAGATGGTGACACATGAATAAATGGATTCTCGGTGCTCGCCCGCGCACACTTGCCGCAGCAATTGCCCCAGTGGTAGTTGCTACAGCTTTGGCCGGTAGTGACTGGAACTGGTTTCGTGCGGCTTTGGCTCTTAAAGTCGGAGTATGGCTTCAGATTGCTGTGAATTACGCCAATGATTATTCCGATGGAGTAAAAGGTACGGATGCAAATCGAATCGGACCAACACGTTTAGTTGCAAGTGGTTTAGCAACGGCCAAGCAAGTAAAGATGGCAGCCTTTATTTCATTTGCGATTGCATCGATTGCTGGAATTTGGTTATCACTCTTAACATCACCCTGGTTAATTCTCGTCGGAGTTGCAGCTATCGCTGCGGCGTGGGGTTATACGGGTGGCAAGAATCCCTATGGCTACAGCGGTTTAGGTGAACTATCGGTATTTGTATTCTTTGGATTAACTGCCACTGTAGGAACTTTTTATGCGCAGACTGGTCACATCACTTGGCTTAGTGTTATGTGTTCTATACCCATGGGAACGTTGGCATGTGCAATATTGGCAGTTAACAATATTCGCGATCGTGCCCAAGATGAGTTAGTTGGAAAACGTACTCTTGCTGTTCGAATGGGCGATACAAATGCGCGCCGAGGGTTTGTTGCCCTGTTAGTTCTTGCACATACTGCGGCAATCGCAACTTTTATTCCCTGGACGTTTCTTACTCTTGCAGCTCTACCCTTAACGGTTTCGATCTCACGTTCAGTGCTTGCCGGGACTTCAGGCGCTGCGCTAATTCCTATGTTGGGCAAAACTGGCAAACTTCAAATGATTTTTGGAGCGCTCTTTGCTTTAGCGTTGG
>CAINSH010000036.1 GCA_903852955.1 uncultured Actinomycetes bacterium
CGTGTGGATTCTTCAATCAGAAATTTAAAGCCAGTTAATTTAGAAACGCGATATGAAATTACAGGTGGATTTAATCGCCCACCATTAGAAACATCATCAACGATGGCCCTTTATGAGCGAGCAGAGAAAGTTGCTAAAGAGTTAGGCATGCCACCTCTAGGCCATGCATCTGTTGGTGGAGCAAGTGATGGAAATTTCGCCGCAGCTGCCGGAGCACAAGTATTAGATGGCTTGGGTGCAATTGGCGATGGTGCCCACGCCGCGCACGAATGGGTGGATATCAGTACCCTTGAAGTTCGTAGCAATCTCTTGCATGCATTAATAAAGGACATACTCAATGACTGATGGCCCGTTAATCGTCCAAAGCGATAAAACGCTGCTGTTAGATATCGACCATCCTCTCTCCACTGAATGTCGTCGAGCAATTGCACCTTTTGCCGAGTTAGAACGATCCCCGGAACACATACATACGTATCGGTTAACTCCACTTGGTTTATGGAACGCGCGTGCAGCTGGACATGATGCCGAACAAGTAATTGACACACTTATTAAATATTCACGATATGCGGTACCACATTCAATTTTGATCGATGTCGCCGAAACAATGTCGCGCTACGGTCGTTTACGCCTTGAAGCGGATCCAATCCATGGCTTAATTCTTGTAACAACTGACTCAGCAGTTCTTGAAGAAGTTATTCGCGCGAAAAAAATTCAACCACTTCTTGGTGCGCGCATCGACAAGGAAACCATTGCAGTTTTACCAAGTCAGCGCGGGCAAATTAAACAATCACTATTACGTTTAGGTTGGCCAGCTGAGGATTTTGCGGGTTACGTCGATGGGCAAGCGCATGAGATTGCATTGCTTCAAGAAGATTGGAAAATTCGCCCGTACCAGGAGTTAGCTGCAGAAGGTTTTTGGCATGGCGGTTCTGGAGTAGTTGTACTTCCTTGCGGAGCCGGAAAAACAATTGTTGGAGCCGCTGCTATGGCTCATGCAAAGGCCACCACGTTAATTTTGGTAACTAATACCGTTGCTGCGCGCCAATGGCGCGAGGAACTTCTAAAGCGCACAACTTTAAATGAAGATGAAATCGGCGAGTATTCCGGTGCAAAGAAAGAGATCCGCCCCGTGACAATTGCCACCTATCAAGTAATGACTAAGAAAAAGAATGGCGTTTACGCCCACCTTGACCTGTTTGATTCATATGACTGGGGCTTAATTATTTACGATGAAGTTCATTTGCTCCCAGCTCCAATTTTCCGATTTACCGCCGATATTCAATCCCGACGTCGACTTGGCTTAACTGCAACATTGGTTCGCGAAGATGGCATGGAAGGCGAAGTATTTTCGCTCATTGGACCAAAGCGTTTTGATGTGCCATGGAAAGAGATTGAATCTCAGGGCTACATCGCCCCAGCTGAGTGCATTGAAGTTCGCGTGAATTTAACTGAAGCCGAGCGTCTTTTATATGCAACGGCTGAAGTTGAAAATCGTTATCGCTATTGCGCTACTACCCGTACTAAGCGCGATGTAGTTGAAGAACTGGTCAAGAAGCACCAAGGTGAACAGATTTTAGTTATTGGTCAATACATTGATCAATTAGACGAACTCTCTGAAGTACTTGGAGTGCCCGTTATTAAAGGTGAAACTCCAGTTAAAGAGCGAGAAATTCTCTTTAATAAGTTTAGATCAGGTGAGTTAACAACACTGGTAGTTTCTAAAGTTGCCAACTTTTCTATTGACTTACCGGATGCAACTATTGCTATTCAAGTAAGTGGTGCATTTGGTAGTCGCCAAGAAGAAGCACAACGTCTTGGAAGAATTCTGCGTCCTAAATCAGATGGCCGCGGAGCCAAGTTTTACTCTGTTGTTTCGCGTGACACGATTGACCAAGATTTTGCACAAAACCGTCAGCGCTTCTTAGCTGAACAGGGTTACTCATATAAAATTATTGACGCCGACGATGTTTTTCAAGGGAAGCCTTAAAACGTTCTGGGTCGACTTTAAAAAAATCATGATGAACTCCATCGATATGAATCACTGGAACTTGTTCACCATAGAGTTTTTCTAACTCTGAATCTCCGTCAATAAAGATTTTTTCGATTTCAAAATTAAGTTCATTTCTCATTGATTCGAGTTGATCCATTGCGACATCGCATAAGTGACAACCATGTCGGCTAAAGACAGTTACTACCGTCATAACTTCACCTCTTCTCTGTCAATTTGCTTAGAGAACGGGCTTTCCCATCGCCTAAGGCTATGAGCCAATCATCTCACCTTGGTAGTGTGCGCCTATGCGGAAATTCCCCACGACGAAGCTTCGGGCTGGTGTTGTTGTATTTGCCTTGGTTGCTTCACTGTTTTCTGCACCTTCCGCCCAAGCGCTTTATAAAGTTATTCCTGCAACACAATGGGGAAATTTATATGCGGGTACTTCAACAGATACAAAACCAGAACAACGCGGCAAAGTCGCAAATCTGCAAGCTAAGTCAAAGTTTGAAGTTAAGTACAACAATTTTCCTGAGTGGGCGAAAAAAGAAGTACAAGCTGCAGTTGATGTTTGGGCGGCAAATTTCTCATCTTCTGTACCTATAACGGTCGATGCTTCATGGGGGCGCTCAAGTTCCTGGGGAATTCTTGGAAGTGCGCGCCCAACAAATTTCTACTCTGGCTTTGCTGGAGCACCTGATCCATCGCTTTGGTACACATCAGCACTTGCTAACTCTTTAGCTGGAAAAGATTTGGATAAAGCAAACCCTGAAATGATTATTCAAGTTAACTCCGGCGCTGCTTGGAATACTCGCGGTGATGGTGCGCCTTCAACTAGTGAATATGACTTAGAGTCAGTTTTCTTGCATGAAATTGCACATGGTTTGGGTTTTCTATCCAATGATTCTTATGACTCTTACTACGGAGTCGCAAGCCTTGATCAGCCAACTCCTTATGATGCATACGCGCAAACTTCTGATGGTCGGCGTTTAGCGGATTTGCCGTCGCCATCACTGGAACTTGCGCAAGCGCTTACATCTTCACTTGTTTGGGCAGGGCCATTGGCAATTAAGGCTAATAATGGTGTGAAGCCAAAACTTTATACGCCAACTAGATATGAAGCTGGTTCTTCTACCAGTCACTTAGATGAAGCTACATTTTCCAAAACTGGTTTAGATTCTGTAATGACACCTAATTTGGATGCGGGTGAAATTTTTAAAGAGCCAGGCCCACTGTTATTGGCAATGATGGAAGATATGCGCAATAAACCTCCGGCCGGTGTAGCGACAGGCTTACCTGAATCACCGCGGAATGTTCAAGCATTTATTGCTGATTCCGCGGCATTAGTTTCTTTTGATCCACCTGTAAATATTCGAACTGCGCAAGTTACAGAGTACATTGTAAAAAATGTTAAGACTGGCGTAGAAAAGCGTGCAACTTCAAGTCCGGTTGTAGTCAGCGGATTGAAAAATGGAACTTCATATACTTTTTCAGTAGTTGCCAAAAATTCATTGGGGTTATCTGAAGCATCCGTTAGTAAGGCCGTTACTCCTCAGGCTGGTTGGAAGAGCACGGTTCTTGATTCAACGGCCGATGGAAAATCAGTTACTAGTACCGTGTTTAATGGCCAGCCCGCAGTTTCTTACACGAATACAAAGACCGGGGATTTAAAGCTTGCATTATTTAATGGCAAGGTTTGGAAAAAATTAACTGTCGATGGTGCCGGAGGTTCGGGAAATCGCACTACTAACCCAATTTCTGGTCAAATTTCAATGTGTGTCAATGGCAGCGGTACTAAACAAACGCTGCATATTTTTTACAGCGATTCGACCGATAAAGACTTGCGCTATGCCGCTTATAACGGGAAAACTTTTACTTTTGATGTTGTAGACGGAAATGGCCCGTCAGTAAATGAGTATTCCGATCCTAACCGTGTACGAACTTCCAGTGATGTCAGTGTTTCAAATGCTTGTGTGGCAACTGCGTCTGCCATTCAAGTCTTTTACCGCGATGAAAGCCAAGGCGTTTTACTTGGTGCAGTAAAAACAAAATCAACACCTTGGACTTACGAAATGGTTGACGGTGATCGTGCGACTGACGGTCGCTCAACTGGGGATGTAGGTTTTCACCTCAAAGCGCTTTTTGATGGGGCCAAAACATACATTGCCTACGATTCCGTGGTTTCTATGAACCAAAAGAAAGAAATCACTGCTGGGGCAGTACGCGTAGCAACACGGTCTGGCAGTGACGCAAATACCTGGAACTATCAAACTCTTGATATTGCAACCGATGAAGCGGCTGTATTTGGTTATGACGTAGCTATGTCGCGAATTGGCGGAGATGTGCTTGTTACTTGGTTATCTGCATCGTCAGCATCTTTCCCAAAGCCAAATCAAATTCGCTGGGTTTTGCTAAGTAAGCCACTAGAGATTTCAAATATAACTACTGAAAACTTTGGTACACCTGGTGAACATCTTTCTACCGATGGAAGAACTATTCTCTTTAACTGCCAAGATCGCCTATGTGCTTTAGATTTAAATAAAAAGGATCTGGGTCAAGGTGCAATACGTTTAATCAGAAGCACCCAAGGCTCTGAAACTACACAGAGCGCTTGGGTGACTATCAAGAAAGTTAAGTATGTGCTCGCCACGGTTAATGGAAAGCTGGCCTTACTAAAACCGTAATTACTATTTAGCGTTACGGCGCTGAATGCGAGTCTTCTTGAGAAGTTTCTTATGCTTCTTCTTCGCCATGCGCTTGCGTCGCTTTTTAATTACGGAACCCATATGTCACGCTCTCATTTCTAGA
>CAINSH010000037.1 GCA_903852955.1 uncultured Actinomycetes bacterium
AGCAGATCACGAAGGTGCAGAAGTTTTATTGGTTCCGGTTTCAAACTCTGGTGTAATCGATTTGGATTTTCTTAAGGATGTAGTTTCAAAGCGCGGACAAGAAATTGCAGTGATTTCAATAATGCATTCAAATAATGAAACTGGTGTACTTCAACCAATTTCAGAAGTTGTAGCCATAGCTGGAGAAATTCCAGTTCATTGCGACGCGGTCCAAAGCTTTAAGAAGGTTCCGCTTTCCTTTTCAGAGCTTGGTCTTTACGCATTAACCCTGAGCGCTCATAAAATCGGCGGCCCACTAGGTATCGGTGCTTTGATTCTACGAAGAACAGTTGAAATTCCTGCTCTGCTGCACGGTGGAGGCCAAGAACGTGAAATTCGCAGTGGGACTTTGAATGCGCCTAGCATCGTTGGTTTTGCAACTGCCGCCGAAAGTGAGCACTTCAATGCAAAGAATGTACAAAATTTGCGTGATGGGTTTATTGAAGGTCTTAATAAAATAATTCCAGAGGCCACTATTAATGGTTTGAAGGCAAATCGCTTGCCCGGAGTTATTAATGTGACTTTCCCTGGAACGCAGAGTGATACTTTGTTATTACTAATGGATAGCCAGGGTGTTTCTTGCTCAACTGGATCTGCTTGCAGTGCCGGAGTTCATGAGGCAAGCCACGTCTTGCTTGCAATGGGTCATAGCGTTGAATCTGCACAATCATCGCTACGTTTTTCCTTTGGTGCCTCTAGCACCCAAGCCGATGTTGATTACATTTTGTCAGTTGTACCCGATGTAATTACACGTGGAAGGGCGGCAAATCTTTCATGAAGTTGATTGCAGCGATGAGCGGCGGAGTTGATTCAGCCGTTGCAGCTGCCCGCGCAGTCGAAGCGGGCCACGAAGTTATTGGTGTGCATTTAGCCCTTGCTTCAAATCCTCAGAAATATCGCTCTGGTGCGCGTGGATGTTGCACAATAGAAGATTCACATGATGCTCGTCGTGCCGCAGATGTCATTGGAATTCCTTTCTACATCTGGGACATGGCAGAAGAGTTTCACGATGGTGTCGTAGAAGATTTCTTAGCAGAATATGCCGCAGGTCGAACCCCTAACCCTTGTTTGCGGTGCAACGAGAAAATTAAATTTGCAGCGGTTCTAGATCGTGCCCGCGCAATGGGTTTTGATGGTGTTGTTACTGGGCACTATGCACGAACACAAATAAGTGAAACTGGAAAAACTCTGCACCGCGCAGTTGATCACTCAAAAGATCAGTCTTATGTTTTATCTGTTCTTACCATTGAACAGATCGCCGGTGCTATTTTTCCTTTAGGCGATACAACTAAAGTTGATATTCGCAAAGAAGCCGAGGCTCGCGGATTAGCTGTGGCACAAAAACCAGATAGTCATGACATTTGTTTTGTTCCATCCGGGGACAATGCGGGTTGGTTACGAGATCGCTTAGGAAGTGAAGTTGGGCCAATTGTTGATCAAGAAGGCGTAAAGATTGGCGAACAAAAAGGTGCCTACACATACACAATTGGGCAGCG
>CAINSH010000038.1 GCA_903852955.1 uncultured Actinomycetes bacterium
CAAGAGCTAGGCCAGCGAAATCGCGGTCGGCGGTCAAGATTGGCAACATTCCATAGGGAGTACCAGCAAATGACGGCTGGTTTGTATACATCAATGGGTGCAGGTCGATGATGTGTGTACCTGGAGCACCTGTTGCCCGTAGGTGAATAACCATGTATCCGTTGGAATTAAATCCACATCCATAACCGATGTAACTGTTGTCATAAGTTACTGCCAAAGTGTTATCAAGCTGAGTCCAGCCAATGCCCTTCATCGCGATAGTGAACTCTTCGCCAACTTTGAACTTATTAGTTGGAACTCCAGAGCCATTACGTGCTTCAGGGATTGGATTTGGATCAGCTTTAGCAATACCAGCACTTAGAACTTTTCCTTTTTTATCTGTGTAGTTGAAAATACTTTCCTGTACATAGAATGGAACTTGAGCTTCAACGACATCACCCTTTTTAATCTGGATAACGTGGAATCCACCTAAATTATCTGGAATCTCAACTTCTTTTGAGAAATCTGCAGAAGTTACATCCACAGTTCCCAAAGGAATTCCGTTATAGATCCAGCATGTACTTGTTGGACAGTTGACACGGCTGCCAACAACTGTTGACCAGCTAATTGTGTGAACTCCTGTTGTAGACATTCCCTTAACGTTGATTGTGGTCTTTGAACCGACAATTCCCTCAGTCTTAGAAAGAGTTGCCACTGCATTAGATGCAGGGTCAAGACCTAAGTTTGTAAGAGTTGTTCGAAGTGAAACAGTTGGTGTGACCTTCTTTGGATACACAATGTACGGGGCTGGAGCACCAGCATCCTTTGTGATCTTAAAGTAGGCATAACCACCGTTTGCAAATGGAACAGGTGATTGAATGATGTTCAGGTATGTAATACCGATTCCATCTTGAACCTGTAGGACGTGGTTTCCAACAGCGCCTGAAGCACGGACAACAGCGGTTGCTGTTCCACGAGTCCACAGGGCCTGCATTTCACCAGTGAAGTTGTTGTCCCAAAGAACTGAACCGCCAGCGGTATAAAGGCTTGCACCTAGGCCGGTGTAAGTAACAGTAATAGGAGTTCCAACCGGTCCGCTTTTAGGGGAGATCGAAACCTTACGGCTGATTTGATATCCACCGTGGGCAACTGATGCACCATTAGTAACTGCATAAATATCGTGAACTCCACCGAAATCTGATGGAACCTTTGTCTTATAAGTAAAAGCTCCAGCGGCATCGGTAGTTACCTTTGCCATAACGATGTTGATCTTGGTGAATTTCACGCCCATGTAGTTCACTGAGTTAGGCAAGACATCTGCCACCCATGTTGCATTGTTTGTGCCCCACACCAAAGTTAATTCAGTGTTAGCAACAAGGCCTGTACCGGAAATTGCAAATGCATCTCCGATATAGCCCTGCTGAGGTGTAACAACCAGGTTCGCACTTGGCTCAGGCAATGTAAATGCTGGAGCTGTTGTGCCCGTGAAAGGAAGCGCTGGCACTCCAGCAAGATCTGCTGGAGGTGTCAACGCAATCAATGTTGAAGCTGAATCAGCTGCCTGTGCTGGTGAAATAACAGCCAGCGCAAGCAGTGCGGCAAAGACCGCCTTTAAGGCTTTCGATCCTTTTTTCATAATCTCTCCATTAGTAAAACTATTAGTAGGTGCTTAATACGTTCGTACTTTTTATGCCTTTGGAAGTGCAAAGAGTGTGAGCATTGAAGCCACAGTCCAGTTTGGTGTGAAAGTTCCTGTTGCACCCTTAAGTACTGGGTTAACCTGAACTGTGCGGTAGTAGCTAACACGGTCATAAACTGTGCGACCGTCATCGCCAATTAC
>CAINSH010000039.1 GCA_903852955.1 uncultured Actinomycetes bacterium
GATAATTCAGAAGATGAAACCTTGGAATTATTAAAGCAGCATTGTTCGGGTCTCAGTAATTTTAAAGTTCTATCCGGTAGCGAACTGCCTTCAGGATGGATTGGCAAAGTTTGGGCTTTGCATCAACTTTTGCAAGCGTCAGATGGTGAAATTGTGGTTTCCATCGATGCTGACGTTCGACTTGCACCTGATGCAATAAATCGCGCAGTAACTTTGCTCAAAGATTCTGGATTAGATTTTGTCTCTCCTTATCCCAAGCAAATTGCGCTGAGTTGGTCTGAAAAATTAATTCAGCCACTTTTGCAATGGTCTTGGATGGCAACGGTTTTATTACGATTGGCTGAGAAAACATCGCAGCAATCCATGGTTGTGGCTAATGGTCAATTTTTCGTTGTAACCCGTAATGCGCTGGATAAAGTTGGTGGGTATGAAAGCGTTAAAAGCGATGTTCTAGATGATGTTTTCTTAGGGCGAAAATTAGTTAAGAGTGGGGCGCACGGCTGTGTAGCAAATGGCGCCTCCATTGCAACAACTCATATGTATTCATCATGGAATGAAATCAAGGCCGGTTACGGTAAATCACTTTCTAAGGCGTTTGGCTCAATTTTTGGCAGCGTTATTGCTATCGCATTTATTTTCCTTACAGGTGTGGCGCCACTTATAGCTGGAATCACAGGATCACATGTTGGTTGGTATGCACTTGGTGCAGTTACTCTTACACGCACAATGAGTTCGATTAAATCTGGTGGAAGTGGATTAGATGCACTCTTGCATCCGATTTCATCATCGCTTCTTATCTATTTGATTATTTACTCATGGTTCGTACGCGGTGAAGTACAGTGGAAAGGTCGCACACTATGACTGCTGCGCCTTTAAAAATCGTAGTAATTGGTGCGGGTATGGGCGGAATGATGTCTGCAGCCCGACTTGCTAAGGCCGGTCATGACGTCAGCCTCTATGAAGCTTCAGATCGCACAGGTGGCAAGTTGCACACCGAATGGATTGGAAGGGTTGCCTTTGATACAGGTCCTTCGCTTTTGACCTTGCCGGCCGTATATAAAGATTTCTTTGCACGTACAGGAAAACATCTTGGACTCTTATGTGAAATTAAAGCTGTAGACCCATCTTTTGATTACCGATTCACCGATGGAACTTCCGTAAAGTTTGCCAATTTATCGCGCCATCAAACGCTTAATAATTTAAAAGCAGCTTACGGCCAAGAAGTTGCTGCCCAGTGGGATCAAATGATGCGACGTGCGGAAAAAATGTGGGACGTTTCGCGCGAGCCTTTTATTGAAAACGAGCTAAGATCCGTGTTCTCGCTTTTAAAACGTTTCTCCTTACTCCGAGATCTTAAAGTAATTGCACCATGGAAATCGCTGCGTCAGTTGGCCGAAGAGTCGATGCCCGATAAACATCTACGATTCATTCTTGATCGCTATGCCACTTACAGTGGCTCTGATCCACGTAAAGCTCCTGCAGTTTTAGCATCAATTGCCTTCGTTGAAGAAAGCTTTGGCGCATGGCACATATCGGGCGGCCTCGGAGTTTTGGCGAAATTAGTTCATGAACGCGCAGAGAAAACTGGAGTTAAATTTCATTTAAACTCCCCCGTCCAAAAGATTAATGTACATAGAGGCAAAACGACGGGCATAACGTTAGAAACTGGTGAGGAAATTTTGGCTGATGCCGTTGTTGCCAACGCAGATGCATCACTTATTTACAACCACTTAATAGCTAAAAAGATTCGAAAACTTAAGAAAGTACGAAAAAATCTCGCTAAAGCCGATCCATCTCTTGCTGGATTTTCGCTCCTACTTGCGATGCGCAAAGATGAAACTGAGCCATTGAGCCATCACACAGTGCTTTTTCCAACTGACTATGACGGTGAATTTGACGCTATTTTCAATGAGAAAAAGCCTGTCACAAATCCGACCATCTATATTTGCGCGCCTCATGATGCGGCAATGAGCAATGATGAAAATCTTGAGAGCTGGTTTGTCTTAGTTAATGCACCAGCACATGGTCCTAATTCCTTTGATTGGAACAATCAAGAATTTGCTCATGACTATGCCAACAGCATTATTGATCAGATAGAGTCACGTGGAATTCCGGTGCGATCACGTTTGGAATCTCTCACTATAAGAACACCTGCCGATTTAGAAAATGCTGTTCGCGCACCTGGTGGATCCATTTATGGAACCTCGAGTAATGGGGCGCGTGCAGCTTTCATGCGCGCTAAGAATCGTTCACCGATTAAAGGTTTGTATTGCGTTGGAGGATCTGCTCACCCTGGTGGCGGATTACCTTTAGTTGGATTGAGTGCCGAAATGGTTGCTAATGCAATTGGGAACGTGCATAACGCAAAACCATTAAGAAACCACTAATCTGTAAAATTAAAAACCCAAGAGATAGAGCAAATACTCCAGGCAAATTTAACTGCCACATAATTAATGTAATAAAAAGAAAACTTGCCCGTATAGGTCTTTCGGCTGGAGTAACTACTCCGATATTTGTTATTCCGAGTGAAACTAACTTTGCGCGTGCATATTCTTGAAACGAAGCAACGCACCACAGGGAAATCACTAACCATGCGGGAACTCCAATGACATAAAGCGCATAAAGCCAAAATGCTTCACTTACACGGTCAACTACTGAATCCAAAACTGCGCCCCACGCACTTTCACGTTGCTGGAAAATTGCAACGCTTCCATCAATACCATCACAAAAAAGTGAAAAGACTAGAAATACAACAGCCCACCATGTAGATGCGGTTAATGCCGTTGCAATCGCGCTAATTAATCCAAAGAAAGTCAGAACATTGGGGCTTATTCGAAGCAACGTTGCAATCAACCCAAAACGATAGGAAATTCGTAGCCACCATGCGACTACTCCCGTGACCGGGGCGTCGTTGTGCAGCGAACTCCACCGGGAGTTGAAATCTTCTAAAGTGCGGACTACCACTATGTGAGGGTACCGTTACGCCGTGAGTTCAGAGAATCAAAGCCGTCTTGTTTCGGTGCGCCATGAGGTTGAGGAAGAACTTCGCGCTTTTCTCACTCGTCAAAGCCACTATCTGAACCAAATCTCATCGGATTTAACTCCTGTATCAACGGCCATTACTTCTTTTCTGCTCGATAGTGGAAAAAGGTTGCGCCCACTGTTTGCTTTTGCAGGGTTTGCAAGTGGCAAAGGTGTATTAGATAAAGCTTCTACGTGCGCAATGGCATCACTTGAACTCCTGCAAGCATGTGCACTCATTCACGATGATCTAATGGATGGATCAGATACCCGAAGAGGCAAGCCATCAATCCACCGCCATTTTGAAACCTTACATATACAAGATGAGCTCGAAGGGTTTGCTCCGCAATATGGCTTATCGGCTGCGGTCCTGCTTGGAGATTTGTCGCTTGTTTGGGCAGATCAAATGTTGAACTCTGCCGGACTAACAGCTAAGCAGCTTCTAGATGTCGTGCCCATCTATGACGAGATGCGAGTTGAGTTAATGGCTGGGCAGTTCTTAGACATTCACGAACAAACTCAAAAGCACACAGATCTCGATCGCTCAATGAAAATTGCTAGATACAAATCTGGAAAGTACACAATTGAACGCCCACTGCACATGGGTGCTGCGCTGTCTTCTCATTCAACGCCAGAGTTGATGCATGCTTTATCTGAGTACGGACTTCCACTAGGGGAAGCTTTCCAATTCCGCGATGACCTTCTAGGTGTTTTCGGAGATCCGACATTAACTGGAAAACCTGCGGGAGATGATTTGCGAGAAGGAAAACGCACAGCCTTAATTGCAATGACCGATGCCCGTTGTACCGAAGCGATGCGTGAAGAAAGCCGTAAGTACTTCGGGAAAAATGATATTGATGACAAAGGAATCGCAATCTTGCAAGACATGATTATCTCAACCGGTGCAAAAGAAGAGCTTGAAACCATGATTGATGACCTGACAGGACGCGCAATGAAAGCAATTGAAAATCCAGCTATTGACGATGGTGCACGAACATTCCTTACAGAGTTAGCACTAATAGCAACAAAACGGAGTAAGTAAATGGTTGCACGTGTAAAAGGCCCAACCGATCATGTTGTTATTGTTGGCGCAGGCCTTGCAGGATTAAGTGCAGCCCTGCGTCTTGCCGGCGCGGGCCGAAAAGTTACCGTCCTTGAACGTGAAAGCGTTCCCGGAGGTCGAAATGGCCTTCTTAATAAAGACGGCTACTCATTTGATACTGGTCCAACAGTTTTAACTATGCCTTCTCTCATTAACGATGCATTTAACTGCGTTGGTGAAGATATGAAGGATTGGTTAGAGCTAACTCCACTCACGCCTTTGTACCGTGCTTTTTACGCCGATGGCTCGCAATTAGATGTTCATTCAGATACCGCTGAAATGGAAGCAGAGATTGCCCAACACATAAGTGGCGCCGAAGCTGCCGGTTATCGTAAGTATGTAGATTTTGTGACTAAGTTATATAAGTATGAAATGAATGACTTTATTGATCGCAATATTGACAGCCCATTTAATCTTCTTACTCCTAACTTAGCTCGACTAATTGCACTCGGTGGTTTCCGCAAGCTTTCACCTAAAGTCAATCAATTTATGAAAGATCCACGTTTGCAAAAGGTTTACTCATTTCAGGCCATGTATGCAGGCGTAAGTCCACAGCAGGCACTTGCAATCTATGCAGTTATTGCTTACATGGATTCAGTTAATGGAGTTTTCTTTCCAAAGGGTGGAATGCACGCAGTTCCACGAGCTTTAGCCGCAGCTGCCCAAAAACACGGAGTGGTCTTTAAATACAACACAACCGTGTCACAAGTAGAAGTAACAAATGGTCGAGCTAAGGCTGTTATTACCGAAGCTGGAGAGCGTTACGAGTGCGATGCAGTAATTCTTAATCCAGATCTACCCGTTGCCTACCGCGATTTATTAGGCAAAACGCCATTATCTGTAAAGCGCTTAAAGTACTCACCTTCTTGCGTGACGCTACTAATTGGTTCAAATAAAAAATATGACCACACCGCTCACCATAATATTCACTTTGGTCATTCATGGGATGGTGTTTTTGATGAGTTAATCAACCAAAAGAAGTTAATGAGTGATCCCAGCATTCTTGTAACCGTTCCAACACATGATGATCCAGAACTTGCCCCACCTGGCAAAAACTCTTATTACGTTCTATTTCCGACGCCAAACTTAGATGCAGATATCGACTGGACTAGACAGGCCAAGCCATATCGCGATCAGATGATCAAAACCATTGAAGCGCGTGGTTATGAAGGTTTCGGCGATTCGATTGAAACCGAAGTTGTCACTACTCCCCTAGATTGGAAAAATCAGGGAATGGAAATGGGTGCACCTTTTGCTAGTGCACATACTTTTTTTCAGACAGGTCCGTTTAGACCACGAAATATGGCACAAGGAGTTGAAAACGTTGTATTTGCAGGATCTGGAACTCAGCCTGGTGTCGGAGTACCTATGGTTCTTATTTCAGGTCGACTTGCAGCCGAACGCATTGTGGGACCAGTTAAGTAAATGGATCAACTGCAAGCTTCCTACGCTGAGTGCAAGAGATTAAACGCACTTCACGGCAAAACGTATTACTTGGCAACTTTATTGTTACCAAAATCGAAAAGACCTTACGTGCATGCCCTTTATGGTTTTGCCAGGTACGCCGATGAAATCGTGGATGATCTTGAATCAACGTTAACCGTACAGGAAAAATCAGATGCATTAGGCACCTGGGGTGAAAAAATATTGCAGGGTCTAAAATCTGGAAAAAGTGATGATGCAATAGGTCGCGCACTTATTGACACAGTCAACCGTTTTGAAATTCCGCACGAGCATTTTGAAGCTTTTTTGCATTCAATGACAATGGATTTAACTGTTCAGGAGTATCAAAGCTATGAAGACTTACTTGAATACGTTTATGGATCTGCTGCAGTAATTGGTCTTGAAATGGTGCCCGTGCTTGGCGCCCTTGAAGAAGGTGCCTATGAGTGTGCCAAGAAATTAGGCATTGCCTTTCAATTAGCTAACTTTATTCGAGACGTTGGTGAGGATTTAGATAGAGGGCGTATTTACCTTCCTATCTCAGAACTTGCCGAACATGGAGTTACTCGTGAAATGTTAGAAGCGCGAGTTTTAACTCCGGAAATTATCAGTGCCCTCAAGTTCCAAATTGCCCGTGTTCGTCAGTTACAAAAAGAGGCTGAACCTGGAATCGCAATGCTTTCACCCAAGAGCCGTCCGTGCATACAGGCTGCAAGTGAACTTTATTGTGGAATCGTGGATGAGGTAGAGAAAATCGGCTACGACGTTTTTGCTAAGCGAGCTAAAACTTCAACCGCCCGCCGATTGCGAGCATTTATTACCGCTTATCTAAAGCGCCTAACCGTATCCAATTAGATAAAACCCCTAGAACAAGTGCAAAGCCAAAGAAAAGATCTTCAACTGGCGCTGACGCAATTCGCAAACCGATAATCGCATCGGGGCTATACATCACTATATTTCTTGAAGTCAGCCACCAATTAGTTAATAGCTGAAATGAAACTATAATTGCGTACGAAGTCCAAAATACTTTGCGTTTAAGTAACTGCGTATTGAAAAGATATAAATCAAAAGTAATTGCAATTACTACTGCCACCAAGGCAATCTGCGTATACGTCATCGCTACACCCGCCAGTGCTTTTTGACTGAACGCACAGCTTCGATAGTCATCAGTGCGGCGAGTGGGACAACTATAAAAAATAGATATTCTTCAAGCGGAATGCACCATGGCCCGAAGATTCCTAGAATTTGAGCTGAATCAAAGCTCCAATGTCCATGTGAGATTGCATATTTATCCCAGGCAACGAACAGGAACGCGATGGGAGCTATTGCTAATGCTGCCCGCTTAAACTGTTTAAGAACTCCGACTTTGAGAAAAACCTCTAACCAAAATGAACCAATGACAGTGAAAATGATCATCGCCATGTATCCATACTTTTGCACGAGATAACGCTACTCTAAGAACTACGGGAGCCGCATATGGCTGAGAGGGTTTGAAATTCAAACCGACCGATTGACCCGTCCGGTAATGCGGATGTGGAAAGGATTAATATGTCGACCATTATTTTTACCGCCTGGGGCTATGAAGTCTCACTCCTAGAGCTAGTAGCTGCGATAACTTCCTTCATTGGAGTCTGGTTAGGCACCACCGGAAAACGCATTACTTGGCCTTGGTGGGCATTGAGTAGTGCGTTGTATATGGTTTTCTTTTATCGTGTCGATCTATTTGCCAGCGCTGGGCTTCAAATAGTTTTTATTCTTGCAGCTATCTGGGGTTGGCGTGATTGGGCTCCAACTGGTGCGGTGCCAGGAATTCTAAATAACCGAAGCCGTGTGTTCTGGGCGTTAGGGACAGTCGTTTTGGTTGCGGTTTTGACTCCCGTTCTTTCACGTATGGGCGCCGCAGCTACTTGGTCCGATGCTTTTCTACTTATTGGCTCACTAGTTGCACAAATTTTAATGGTGTACGAAAAGACTGAATCATGGATTTTATGGCTCGTTGTGGATGCTGCCGGAACAATTGAATACGCCTACCTTGGATATTGGTTCACTGCGGTTTTGTATGCATTATTTACTCTCATTGCAATTTTAGGTTGGAAGCGTTGGTATGACACTCGTAGCAATTGATGGAAGAGCTGGTGCGGGCAAGACAATACTTGCTCAACAATTTCTAGAGCAGTGGTCTGCAACAAATACTGTTGCCGTGATTCATATGGATGATCTCTATGATGGTTGGGATAATGCGCTGGGAAACAAACTTACTCAAAGCTTAGAAACAATTGTGAAAGCTCATTTAAATCGCGAAGAGTTTGAAATAGATGTTTATAACTGGTCGACTATGAAATTTGATACCCGCCGAACAATTAGACCAGTAGATATTCTCATTCTTGAGGGTGTTGGCGCTGGCCAAAAAGCGGTGCGAGATGCGGGAGCAACGCTGTACTGGCTTGATATTGAACCTGAAATTGGAATTAAAAGAGTTTTGGCTAGAGATGGCGCACAGATAATTGATCAGATGAAGCAATGGCAAATAGACCAAGAAATCCATTTCCTGGGAGATAAAACACGCGAAAACGCAGAACACATTCAAAGTTCATACGCCTAAAAGCCCTAAAATCGTTCACATGTCCGATCTAACTGGCGAGCTCATCGATGGGCGCTATCAGCTCACTCGCCAAGTAGGAAACGGTGGAATGGCTTCGATCTATGAGGCAATTGATACTCGCTTAGATCGAAAAGTTGCAGTAAAGATTATGCATCCGCATCTGGCACAGGATGAAGCATTTGTAAATCGTTTTATCCGTGAAGCTAAAGCTGCTGCAGCGCTCTCGCACCCAAATGTTGTGGCAGTGATGGATCAAGGTTGGAATCAAAATGGTGTACCAGCCGTATTTATTGTTATGGAGCTTATCCAAGGTCACAC
>CAINSH010000040.1 GCA_903852955.1 uncultured Actinomycetes bacterium
AGTTGGCGCATTGCACGGTGGAAAGTCACAAGCGGTTCGTACTCGCACTCTTGCACTCTTTAAGGACTCAGCGAATTCTGCCCTTGTTGCAACTGACGTTGCAGCTCGTGGAATCCACGTTGATGGAATCTCGCTAGTTGTTCACGTTGATGCTCCAACAGATCACAAGGATTACTTGCACCGTGCAGGACGTACTGCCCGCGCTGGTGAGGCTGGAACTGTTGTAACTCTTGCTACAACTAAGCAGCAAAAATCAATTGGTGGCCTTACTTCTCGCGCAGGAGTTACTCCTAAATTTGTAGGCGTTACTCCACTTAGCACCGAACTAATGAAGATTACTGGCGCACAGGAGCCATCAGGTATTCCTTACATTGTGCCCATCGTTGAAAAGTCAGTTCGAAGTGGCGGAAATAAGCGTCCTCGTCCTAACTCAAGTCAGCGTCGCCGTCGTCCTCGCTAACTAGTTCTACTTAGATAAGATTTGCATTATGACTAATGCGAATCCATTTGCCCAACGCAGCACACTTGAGTTCGAGCTGCCTCCTTTTGCCGAAATTAAGCTCGAACACTATCTGCCTGCTTTTTATGAGGGCTGTAAAGAACAGTTGGCCGAAGTTGATGCGATTCTAAATTCTCCTGGGGCTGCAACTTTTGAAAATACAATCGTTGCCTTGGAAAAAAGCGGGCAGATATTGATGCGCACGCTTTTGGTGTTTTTTAATAAATCATCAAGTGATACAAGTGATGCTTTAGATGCCATTGAGGAAGAAATGGCTCCGAAGCTTGCTGCGCATCAGGACGCAATCAATTTAAACCCTAAGTTATTTGATCGAATCAAATCACTGTACGACAACCGCGAATCAATTGGCTTAAATACCGAAGATTCATGGTTGCTTGAGCGGTATTACAAAGATCTCATCCACGCAGGAGCCCATTTGACGCAGGCCGAACGCGATCGTCTCAAGCAACTCAATGAACAACTTTCAAAGTTAGAAACACAGTTTTCAAAAAATGTTCTTGCTGATACAAATGACTTAGCGGTTCTAGTTCAAACTCTAGAAGAGCTCGATGGGTTAAGCGAAAATGAAATTGCATCAGCTGCGGCTGCGGCAAAAGATCGTGGCCATGAAGGTAAATGGCTCATTGGGATGGTCAATTTTTCAGGAAACCCGGTATTGGATTCACTTACTAATCGCGAACTGCGTAAAAAAATCATGCAGGAATCCTTAGTTAAAGCCAACCGTGCTAACGAAAATGACAATAAACCAGTGCTATTGCAGATGGTCAATTTGCGTGCAGAGCGGGCCAAACTATTTGGCAAGAACACTCATGCCGAACATGTAATTGCCGTACAAACTGCCGAACACCCAGATAACGTGCATGCAATGCTTCGCAAGATCGCACCAGCTGCAGTTCGCAATGCAAAAGCCGAAGCCGAGGACCTGGAGAAATCAGCCGGCCATGAAATTGAAAGTTGGGACTGGGGTTTTTATACCGAGCAAGTTCGTCTAGAAAAATACAACATTGATACCAGCAAGATGCGGCCTTATTTTGAACTTGAATCTGTTCTAAAGAACGGAGTTTTCTTTGCTGCAAATAAACTCTTTGGAGTCACTTTCAAAGAGCGCCCGGATCTAACTACCTACCATCCTGAAGCACGTGCCTTTGAAGTAAATAATGAAGATGGCTCGAAGGTTGGCCTCTTTATCGGTGATTTTTATACCCGTGATTCAAAGCGTGGTGGCGCGTGGATGAATAACTTGGTTGATCAGAACTTCCTTTTCAATCAACTTCCGGTCGTTGTAAATAATTTGAATATTCCAAAGCCACCTGCCGGTAAGCCAACATTGCTTACTTATGATGAAACGACAACTTTGTTCCATGAGTTCGGACATGCGTTGCACGGACTGCTTTCACAAGTTAAATACCCACGGGTTTCTGGCACAAGCGTTCAGCGTGACTTTGTCGAATTCCCATCACAAGTAAATGAGATGTGGATCTTGTGGCCAGAAGTTGTCGAAAACTACGCACGTCATCATGAAACTGGTGAAAAACTTCCACAAGAGTGGGTAGATAACTTAAAAGCTGCATCTACTTTTAATGAAGGTCACGCAACAACAAGTTACTTGGCTGCGGCAATCTTAGATTTAGCTTGGCACTCACTTACCAGCGAAGAAGCGGCCAAAGTTACTGATGTTGAGGCTTTTGAAGCACAAGCAATTAAGGATTACGGTTTGGAGTTTTCACCCGTCCCAACCCGTTACCGCTCAACTTATTTCAGCCATATCTTTGCCGGAGGTTACTCATCTGGGTATTACGGCTATATCTGGTCAGAAGTTTTAGATGCAGATACCGTGGATTGGTTTAAAGAAAATGGTGGATTGCAACGTAAAAACGGTGAGCATTTCAAGAACACACTTCTTGGTAGAGGTGGGTCAATTGATTCTATGCAGATGTTTAGAAACTTCCGTGGTCGCGATTCAAAGATCGAGCCGTTGTTGAAGCGTCGTGGTTTGCTGTAGTTCTTGATATTTCTTTTCAAGTTCAACAACTTCTCCGCTAACCAGTAAACGCTTATCTCGACCTAATTCACCAAAAACAATGGTGAAATCGCGAGCGCGACAATCAAATGCTTTTGCGAGTTCTTTGATTACGGCTTCGTTAGCTTTGCCATCAACGGCAGGTGCTTGAACCGCAACAACTAAACGCGGTGGGTCACCAACAACACCACCAACTTTATTTCGTGAAGAATTTGGGCGAACCCGAATTTCAATTAATAACTGCTCTGACACTTAGCCAGCAGAACCAGATCCTGATGGACCGGCTTTGCGCTGTACCTGTGGAGCTCCGCCGCTGCGTTGCCCGCCGCGAATCTTTGATCCACTTTCAGAATGTGTTTGTGTTCCTGGTGCTCCCGGCTTATTTTTCTTAGCTTCAAGGGCAGCAAGCATTCTTGCTTTCATGTCATCATTCTTATCGGCCATGCATTAATCCTACTGCACTTAGAAATTAAGAGCTTGATTCCTTATATTCGCGTAAACGTTCCAGAACTTCTGATTCACGATACCGACGGTGCCCACCTAAAGTACGAATGGCCGTTAATTTGCCGGCCTTTGCCCACCTAGTGACAGTCTTTGGATTGACGTGAAAACGCACTGCAACCTCTTTAGGTGTGAGCAGGACTTCAGCATCAGGTAAGTGCGCCATATCAACCTCTCCCGCCGCCGTGTCCGAATTGCTCCGTATTGTGGTGAAGTATTGCGATTTAACTGGCTAGAAGCAATACGGTTTAAATGAATTAATTAGCTGATTCAAGGGCCTGAACTCTGCGCCAACGCGACATTAGCCGCTCGTAACCCTGGCCGGCCATCAAACCATCGGCAGCAGCAAGTCCGGACAAAGATTGCAAAACATCTTCGATTGATGTGTCGGCAAGTAAGCCATCTTCATCATTATCGCGAAGCGCCTTATCTAAATAGATTGCAAGTCCGCCGTAGTCGAGTTCAACATAGGACTTTGGGTGAAACATTTCTAGCCAATCTAAAAGATTTGCAAGATCTTGTTCGACTGGACCTTCACCAAAAGCATTAATAACGCTTTCATGTGCGACCTGCCCGCGTGCTTTTGCATTTGCAACAGTTGTGCGTGCCGTTGTAAATAAGCCATCTTTGTTTTCACCACGAGTGCGCTCTTCTGGAAGAAACAATAAAAACCAACGAGGTGGAATTACCCAAGTTTCATTAAGGATATGTGGAACTTTATCCTCTAGTAAATCTACTCCGGCAGTTATTACTTCTTCCATAGCCGGCGAAATAAAATATGGAACAACGGTGCTTGGTAATGAATCTTTAAAGTTATCTAACGCTGCCCAACAACGCGTTGCAGTTGACCAAGGTGCAACATATCTTTGGCCATCAACATCAATAATATGAACACCGTCTGGTCGACCAGCTGGCGGCTCGGGAACTATTGTGCGTGCGAGAGCAAACTCTTCTTCGTGAATGTAACTTTCATTATTGATTTCGATTGTTTGCCAACGCAAACGATCAGCAGGTTCAAATGCGGAAAGTGGTTCGTAGATACGAAGTGATGCGACGTACGGTGTAGGTCTCACGCACGTGGAATGTAATTGCCTTCAGCAAAGGGATCATCGTCATCCCTGTTACGTGAAGGTTCTACTTCGCCGTGAAGTTCTTTCGCAAGACGATCTAGATCCATATCTTGTGAGTTATATTTCAAATCACGAGCAACTTTGGTCTGTTTTGCTTTGGCTCGGCCGCGACCCATAGTGCGAGCTCCTTAACTGTTGCGTATTCGTCAGAGGCGTAGGTTATCGCGCTCTGTAGGTGCCTTCCAAAGTTGAGCGTGAATTGGAGGCCTCTCTAGCCTGTACAACGCCGGCGACCCAGGCTTTCATTCCCCGGGCAGCCAGGGATCGAAGCGCCAAATCGGCAGAATCGGGCGAAACTATTGCCGTCATCCCAATTCCACAGTTCCAGGTCCGCTCCATATCAGCCTGCGGAACTCCGCCAATTTTAGATAAGAACTCCATCTCAACTGGAATCGACCAGGTTGAGCGATCATAAATTGCGGTTAAGTGATCAGGAATTACGCGCGCAGTATTTTCGGCGATTCCACCACCAGTTATGTGTGAAAATCCACGAAGCTTTCCTTGCATCGATTTAATTAAAGCCAAACAATCGAGTGCATAGATTTCTGTTGGAGTTAAGAAAACTTCGCCGGAGGTTTTTCCATATTCACTAACATGAGCTTCAAGTGAAAGTTTAGCCGTCTTAATAATATGGCGAACTAGAGAAAAACCATTTGCATGAAAACCACTTGCCGGCATCGCAATTAATACATCGCCTTTTTGAACTAGATGTGCACCTAGCTGTAAATCCGCATCAACAACACCAGTTGCTGCACCTGCAACATCGAACTCATCATCTGCAAGCAGGCCAGGGTGTTCGGCAGTTTCGCCACCAATTAACGCAGTGCCAGCTTTTTCACAACCCCTTGCAATGCCGCCAACAATTTCGGCGATGCGTTCTGGGATAACTTTTCCAACTGCAATGTAGTCGGTCATGAAAAGTGGTTCAGCACCACATACAACTAAATCATCGACAACCATGGCAACTAGATCTTCTCCGATTGTGTCGTATTTACCTAAAGCTCGGGCAATCTCGGTCTTAGTTCCAACGCCATCAGTTGACGTTGCAAGTAAAGGCTTTTTCATATTCTTTAACGCGTTTGCATCAAATAGACCAGCAAAGCCACCGATTCCACCCATAACTTCTGGCCGAGTTGCTTTTGCAATTGAAGCTTTCATTAACTCAACTGCACGATCGCCTGCATCTATATCTACTCCGGCGTCTTTATATGTACTCATTAGTTACCGTGCACTTCCGTGATTTCAAGGCGCATTTTGCCTTCAGACATATCTGCGGGAATGCGAATTGGATATTGACCCGTAAAGCAAGCTCCGCATAGCTTATTTTCATCAACCTGGGTCGATTTAATTAATCCTTCAAGAGATACATAGCCCAATGAATCAGCGCCGATAGACCGACGAATCTCTTCAATTTCAAGACCGCTCGCCACAAGTTCAGCACGAGTCGCAAAATCAATTCCATAAAAACATGGCCACTTAACTGGTGGGGATGAAATACGGACGTGAATTTCTCGAGCACCTGCCTCGCGCAACATGCGCACTATTGCACGCTGTGTATTTCCACGAACGATTGAATCATCGACAACAACGATTCGTTTGCCTTCAATGATTTCGCGCAGAGGATTGAGTTTTAAACGGATACCAAGTTGGCGAATAGTTTGTGAAGGCTGGATAAAAGTTCTTCCAACGTAAGAATTCTTAACTAGACCCATTCCAAAAGGAATGCCAGAACCTTTGGCATATCCAATTGCCGCTGGAGTTCCTGATTCAGGAACTGGAATCACTAAATCTGCTTCAACCGGAGATTCTTTAGCTAGCTGTTCACCTATACGCACGCGCGTTGCATGAATTCCTTGGCCAGCAATAGTTGTATCTGGACGGGCAAGATAAACATATTCAAAAAGACAACCTTTTGGCTCCGCAGGTGCCCATCGCTCTGAGCGCACACCATTGTGATCAATAGCAACAAATTCTCCAGGTTCGATTTCTCGAACGAATGCTGCGCCAACAATGTCTAGAGCTGCAGATTCTGATGCAACTACCCAGCCATTTTCTAATTTTCCAAGAACCAGTGGGCGAACTCCATGACGATCACGAGCTGCATATAAAGTGTTTTCATCCATAAAGACGAGTGAGAAAGCACCTTCGAGTTGTGGCAGTACGGACATCGCACTTGCTTCAACATTTTTCTCATTTTGTAGCGAAATGAGCGCAGTCATAATCTCGGTATCAGTTGTTGCTCCACGTTCGCGGCCCGCACCGGGTTCAAGTTTTTGTACTAATTCAGCTAAATCACCAGTGTTAGTTAGGTTTCCATTATGCGCTAAAGCCAGTGTTCCGTACTTAGTTGGGCGCAGGGTTGGCTGAGCGTTCACCCAGGTGCTTGAACCCGTAGTGCTATACCGACAATGTCCGATAGCTAAATTGCCAGGCAACGTTGCAAGATCGCTTTCGGTGAAAACTTGTGAAACTAATCCCATATCTTTATAAACAAGAATTCTGCTGCCATCACTCGTAGCAATTCCGGCAGATTCAGTACCACGATGTTGTAATGCATAAAGTCCATAAAAAGTTAGCTTTGCAACTTCTTCACCTGGCGCCCATACTCCAAAGACTCCGCATGCATCTTGTGGACCTTTGTCTTCACCTAAGACATTGTGATTGAGTAAACCATCGGGGCGTCTCATGGTTTCATCCTAAGCGGTAAATACTCAGTTAAATCCGCACGTACCCCTGAAGCAATGATGTCGCCATTGTTCATGGCATCAGCCCAAGTAATTTCCCCGTTAGCAAGTGATAGCCAAGTTGCCGCGTTCATTTCAATTACATTTGCCGGAGTCCCACGCGTATGCGTTGGTCCATCACCACATTGAACTGCTGCATAAGGGGGAATCCGTACCTCAATTGCGCGACCGGGTGCTTTAGCGGTCAAGAGCGCAAGTGTGCCTTTGACTTCTTCTAAAACTAATTGATCGCGCATTGCTCGTTACCCAAATAGCCTTGGGAAAGTAGAAGTATGTGTCTCACGCAATTGTGTTAACGGAATTACCGATTCATTAATAGTCAAAGATTCGCCACCCGTTGTTCCTAATTTAGAGATAGCAATGTTGTACTTGGTTGCTAACGCCTCTAACGCCGAAGTCTTTGATGCATCAATTGCAACAATTACACGTCCTGGAGTTTCGCTCAACAAATCAATCGCAGGATTTGCAAGCGAAACAGTTGCACCAATGTTGTGGCGCAAAACCATTTCAGTTAATCCAGCCGATAGTCCGCCCTGGCTTAAATCATGTGCAGCAGCGAAAAATGCGTTGCCTTCAAGAAGTAGCTCAATGAGCCGCATTTCACGGGCCAAATCAGCATCTGGAGACTGCCCAACTCGAACGCCATGCAAGAAAGCCCACTCACTACCGGCTAGATCTTCTTCGGTATCGCCGAGTAAAAACAGTTCTAAGCCAGCTACTTTAAAACTCATTGGAGTTCGTTTACGAACATCTTGAATAACACCTAGCACGCCAATAACGGGTGTTGGCAAAATAGCTACTGAGCCAGTTTGGTTGTAGAAAGAAACATTTCCTCCAGTAACAGGTAGTCCCATTTCAAGGCAACCATCAGCCAGACCGCGAACAGATTCGGCGAACTGCCACATAACACCTGGATCTTCAGGAGAGCCAAAGTTAAGGCAGTTTGTTACTGCAAGTGGTCGTGCTCCGGCAGTTGCAATATTTCGCGCAGCTTCGGCTAATGCCAACTTTGCGCCTTGATAAGGATTTAAATATGACCAGTTAGCGTTTGCATCTGTTGAAATTGCTACGCCTAAATGAGTTGTCTCATCTAAGCGCACCATACCTGAATCATCAGGCTGGGCCTGAATCGTATTACCCTGAACATATTTATCGTATTGCGCAGTCACCCAGGATTTATCTGCCAAGTTCGGTGCCCCAGCTAACTTCAAAACTGCTGCTTTAATTTCTGCTGCCGTTGTTGGCATAGGAACATTTACCTTTTGAGAATTAACTTGATCGATGTAGGCAGGCTGAGCCAACGGACGGTTATAGACCGGACCTTCATGGGCCACAGTGCGCGGTGGAACGTTGACAATTAATTCACCATTCCAAGTAATTTCTAATCGATCTCCATCTGTAACTTCACCAATAACAGTTACGGTTACATCCCACTTCTTGCAAATCTCTAAAAAGCGCTCAATCTTGTTTGGTTCAACAATTGCGCACATTCGCTCTTGAGACTCTGACATCAAAATCTCTTCAGGTGAAAGCGATGGATCGCGCAATGGGACTTTATCTAAGGCTACTTTCATACCGCCACTGCCGCCAGATGCTAGTTCACTTGTTGCACACGATAAGCCTGCCCCGCCAAGGTCTTGGATACCTACAACGAGATCTTCGGCAAAAATTTCAAGGGAACATTCGATTAAAACCTTTTCAACAAATGGGTCGCCAACTTGAACGCTTGGACGTTTTGTTGATCCACCAGCGCCAAAAGTTTCAGAAGCTAATACTGATACACCACCGATTCCATCGCCACCAGTTTTAGCTCCATATAGAACTACTAAGTTTCCGGCACCCGCAGCTTTAGCTAATTTAATATCGCTATGTTTCATTACACCTACGCACAAGGCGTTTACTAATGGATTGCCTATGTACGTCTCATCAAATGTAACTTCACCACCGATATTTGGAAGGCCTAAACAGTTTCCATAACCACCAACTCCTGCAACGATGCCAGGTAAGACTCGTCTGGTATCTGGTGCATCAGCTGGGCCAAAGCGAAGTGGATCCATTACAGCAATCGGACGTGCACCCATAGTCAAAATATCTCGCACAATCCCACCAACTCCAGTTGCTGCGCCTTGATATGGTTCAACAAATGATGGGTGGTTATGTGATTCAATTTTGAAAGTTACTGCATATCCCTGACCAACATCTACAACTCCAGCATTTTCACCGATTCCGACAAGTAGCGCATCTGACTTCGGTGCTTTTTCACCAAACTGCTTGAGGTGAACTTTTGAAGATTTGTAAGAACAGTGTTCAGACCACATTACTGAATACATGGCTAACTCTGAAGACGTTGGGCGGCGACCTAAAATCTCTTTGATGCGCGCATATTCGTCGGGCTTCAAACCAAGTTCGGCAAATGGCTGCACGTTATCGGGAGTTGTTTGTGCAACTGCAACGGTATCTAGTGTCATTACTTCACCATCGCATTCAAAATTGAAGTAAAGAAACCTAAACCTTGGGCTGTTGGGCCAGTTAGTTCATCAATTGCATGTTCTGGGTGGGGCATGAGACCAACAACGTTGCCACGCTCATTAGTGATGCCTGCGATTAAATTCCTTGATCCGTTAGGGTTTTGTCCCACATATCGCGCAATTACACGGCCTTGATCTTCAAGCTTTGCCAATGTTTCATCATCACATTGAAATGAGCCTTCGCCATTTTTAAGTGGAATAACAATCTTTTCCCCGGGCTTATAAGAAGAAGTCCACGCAGTCGCGTTATTGATGATTTCAATCTCTTGATCTTTGCACAAAAAATGTAGATCAGAGTTACGGGTCAGGGCGCCAGGTAGTAAGTGCGACTCACATAGGACTTGAAAGCCATTACAAATCCCTAGTACCGGCATACCTTTACCTGCAGCCTCAATAACTAAATTCATTACTGGAGCAAAACGTGAAATCGCACCACAACGTAAGTAGTCTCCGTATGAAAAGCCCCCTGGCAAAATGACTGCGTCAACGTTTTTTAGATCTGCGTCGGCATGCCATAGGGAAACTGCTTCGGCGCCACCTGCAACAACTGCACGAGCAGCGTCACGATCGTCAAGAGTTCCCGGAAAAGTTATAACTCCAACGCGCATTACTTTTCTACTCTCACAACAAAGTTTTCGATAACTGGATTTGAAAGAAGAACTTCAGCGGCTTTTTCAACTTCTGCTAACTGCGCAGCGGTTGGTTCGCCGGCGATTTCAATTTCAAATCGCTTTCCTTGGCGAACTGATTGGGCAAAAGTAAATCCAAGACGAGGTAATGCAGATGCAACAGCATTGCCTTGAGGATCAAGAATCTCTGGTTTCAACATCACATCAACCACGATTTTTGCCATTGTCATATTCTCCCTTGATTAGAACTTGCTGCCAGTTAAACGATAAAAAGCTTCTTCGTACCGAAGCGCGGTTTTTTCTACGATTTCATCTGGTAGTTCAGGGGGTGGGCTATTTCTATCCCATCCGCTTGCTACTAGATAGTCACGTAAATATTGCTTATCAAATGAGGGTTGTGCTCCCCCAGGTGCCCAAGTGGATTGATCCCAAAACCTAGAAGAATCAGGGGTTAGCGCCTCATCACCCAGCACTATCTGACCAGTTGAATTTCGGCCAAATTCGAATTTAGTATCGGCCAGAATAACTCCCCGGCTCTTTGAAAACTCTGCGGCTGTGTCATAAAGTTTTAATGTTAATTCACGAAGTGATTCTGCATCACTTTGCCCAATTTTTTTTGCGGCTTGATTAAAATCGATATTAATATCGTGGTCGCCAATATCAGCTTTTGTGGCGGGGGTGAAAATACTTGTAGGCAATTGTGAGCCATCGAGTAACCCGGACGGTAATTCATTTCCACACACCTTGGAGTTATTCTGATATTCGCTCCAACCGCTACCAGTTAGATAACCGCGAGCAACACATTCAATTGCAAACATTTCTAGTGGTGCGACAATTACTGCTCGATCCTCAACAATTTCAGGGACATCGGTCGAGATAATGTGATTCGGAACAATGTCAGCAAGCAGATCAAACCAAAAAAGTGAAAGTTGAGTTAATACTGCGCCTTTGCCTGGAATGTGCGTTGGCATTACACAGTCAAAAGCTGAAATTCGATCTGATGCTACGAGGAGAATATTTCCTAAATCATTTGTATAAAGATCGCGAACTTTTCCGGTACGCAGATGTGTCCACCCTGGAATTATCGGTGCTGGGGGTGGACCAGCAGTTCCGAAGCCGCTCACCGAATAGAGCCGGGCTTGTACTGCACTGCTGCAGGGTGCGCGGAAGTAATCGCGCCAATGCGATTAACAACTCGAGCAACTTGTTGGCGAGCTTCGCCAGTAAATTCCAATGGACTACTTATTAAGACATCTAGCGCCGCGCGATCTAGTGGTAAGCGATCATCTTCTGCTAAATCATCGAGCAATGTGTTTTTCTTACCTTCGCGCATTCCAAGTGCAGACTTAACTGCATGTTCTTTAATAACTTCATGTGCGACTTCACGTCCAACGCCGGCTTTAACTGCCGCCATTAAAATCTTGGTGGTAGCAAGGAAAGGTAGGTAGCGCTCTAATTCAGCTGAAATCACGGCTGGAAAAGCCCCGAATTCATCTAGGACCGTCAACATTGTTTCAAGTAATCCATCGATTGCGTAAAAAGCATCAGGAAGTGCAACTCGGCGAACAACGCTGCAAGAAACATCGCCTTCATTCCACTGGTCACCAGAGAGTTCGCTAACCATCGATGCATATCCGCGCAGTACAACAGCTAAACCATTAACGCGTTCGCAGGAACGTGTATTCATTTTGTGTGGCATCGCGCTGCTGCCAACTTGGCCTGCTTTAAAACCTTCGGTTACCAGTTCAGCACCGGCCATCAAGCGAATTGAAGTCGCAAGCGATGAAGGTGAGGAAGCAATCTGCACCAAAGTTGTAACAACGTCATAGTCAAAAGAGCGAGGATAAATCTGACCAGTTGAATCAAGCACCCGGTTAAAGCCAAGCTCTTTAGCAATTGATTGCTCGAGAGCTGCATGTGAATCAGTTGAACCAAGAAGATCAATTGAATCTTGCGCAGTACCAACTGGGCCTTTAATTCCACGCATTGGGTAGCGTGCTTGTAATGCAGTTAAGCGTTCGTATGCAAATAGTAATTCTTCGGCCGCTGACGCAAACCGTTTGCCAAGAGTTGTTATCTGTGCAGGAACATTATGTGAACGTCCTGCAATCGGTTGATCTGCATACTCCGTTGCACGTTCTGCTAAACGTGCTAACAATGTAACTACTTTGCCGTGCACGATTTCGAGGCCATTTCGAATTTGTAGCGCTTCAATATTTTCAGTTAAGTCGCGGCTAGTCATTCCGGCATGAATTGCTTCGTGACCTGCAAGAGCATTAAATTCTTCGATGCGGGCTTTAACATCATGGCGGCTCTGCTTTTCGCGGGCGTCAATCGATGCAAGATCCACCCGTGTAATTACCTTTTCGTAATCTGTAATTACATCACTGGAAATAGTGTGGCCAAGAGTTGATTGTGCCCGCATAACCGCGATCCAAAGCCGGCGTTCTGCAATGATTTTGGCCTCTGGCGCGAAAATTTCACGCATCGCACTGGATGCATATCGGTTAGCTAGCAGGCTCACTGGTGCATTATCTTGCATTTAATTGCCCTTCTCTGCGACCGACGCATTAAGCGCGATGTCGTTGCGGTAAAAAGATCCAGCAAGTGAGATGTGACTGATAGCGCGATAAGCCCGATCTCTCGCTTCGGTCAGATCGTCACCAATTCCGGTGACAGTTAAGACTCGACCGCCAGATGCAACTAATCCCTTTTCGTTTTCTGAAGTTCCTGCATGAAAAATCATGGTTTCTTCAATTGTCGGGAACTCTCCAATTACTCCACCAGTTTGGGGTGATGTTGGATAACCCTGGGCGGCAAGTACCACTGTTACTGCTGATTGATTTTTCCACTCAAGTTTTACGCCTTCAAGATTTCTAGTTGCCGCTTTATATAACAACCTGGCCAATGGTGTTTTCAATAATGGTATTAGGACTTGTGTTTCCGGATCTCCGAAGCGAGCATTAAATTCAATTACTCGTGTTCCGTGATCGGTTAATGCGAGTCCGGCATATAGCAACCCAACAAATGGTGTTCCCCGCGCGGCCATTTCAGCGACCATCGGTGCTAAAACTTTCTTGTGCGTATCTTCAATAATGTCTGACGGAGCCCACGGTAGTGGTGAATACGCACCCATTCCTCCAGTGTTTGGCCCAGAATCATTTTCGTGTGCGCGCTTAAAATCTTGTGCGGGTTGCATTGCAATTACCGTTTTGCCGTCACTTATTCCAAAGAGTGAAACTTCAGGACCACTCAAAAACTCTTCTATAACCACTCGCTTACAGGCAAGTGCGTGATCTAAAGCTTCTTGACGATCTCGTGTTACTACTACGCCTTTCCCTGCAGCTAACCCATCATCCTTAACTACATAAGGTGCACCAAATGCATCTAAAGCTTTTTCAATTTCTTCTTTAGTTGAGCATGTAAAGCTATGCGCAGTTGGAACGCCAGCATCAGCCATCACTTCTTTGGCAAAGTTTTTTGAACCTTCTAAGGCAGCTGCAGCTTTTGATGGACCAAAAACTGAAATTCCAGCGGCCCGCAACAAGTCTGCAGCACCATTTACAAGTGGAACTTCAGGGCCAATTACTACTAAATCAACATCTAACTTCTGTGCAAGATCAACAATGGCACCATTGTCAGAAACATCAAGTGGGTGACAAGTTGCAAAAGCTGCAATACCTGGATTTCCTGGCGCGGCATGAAGTTCAGTGCACTCGGGATCTGCGTGTAGTCCTAGTCCTAAGGCGTGTTCACGACCGCCGCTTCCGACTAGGAGGATTTTCATTTCTTAGATGAAATCCTTTACGACAATTGTTTCATCGCGCCCGGGACCAACTCCGATTGCACTCATGGGTGCACCCGAGATTTTCTCAAGGAAAGCGATG
>CAINSH010000041.1 GCA_903852955.1 uncultured Actinomycetes bacterium
CAAAACTCTTCAAGCAAGCGTTGATAACTTATTTTAGATTCATCGAATTCAATTTTTACCATTTCAGCATGACCTGTAACGCCGGTACATACTTGTTCATAAGATGGATTAGCTCGCGTTCCTCCCATGTATCCAACCGAAGTTTGTTTAACTCCTGGCATCTGCCAAAAACGGCGCTCGGCACCCCAAAAACATCCTGTTGCGAAATATGCGATTGAACTCATGTGGCGAATTCTGGCAGTATCACGCGATATGCGCACCCGCTGATAACCTTGTCAGTATTCATGAGCCCCCGTAGCTCAGGGGATAGAGCACCGCCCTCCGGAGGCGGGTGCACAGGTTCGAATCCTGTCGGGGGCACGTATCGCGACTTAAATCACCCTTATTTAACAAATCTCTCGCCGTTCATCCTTGTTAATCACTGCATAAGCAGGGAGAATTAAGACCTTGCGCACCATTGTCGTGCGTATAACCATTTAATTTTTATAGGGATTTGGGTATGCCCAAATCTTTAACGAAGGAGGGTTCCTATGGATTGGCGACATCAATCAGCCTGTCGTGATGAAGATCCAGAGCTTTTCTTTCCAGTTGGAAATACTGGCCCAGCTCTTACGCAAATTGAAGAAGCAAAAAAAGTTTGTAATCGATGCATAGTTAAAGAGCCATGTCTTGCTTGGGCACTTGAAAGTGGTCAAGACGCAGGAGTATGGGGCGGACTTAGCGAAGATGAGCGCCGTGCACTTAAGCGTCGTGCTGCACGTAATCGTGCCCGCTTAATGGAGCAACAAAACCAAATCTAAAGTGGGAAACGTAAATTTGCTTGCGTTCCCGAACCTGTAGATTGCAATTTCAAGACACCATTGAGTTCGTTCTCTGTTAGCGTCCGGACAATTTGTAACCCAAGATTTGATGAAGTCGCTAAATCAAATCCAGTTGGTAGGCCAATTCCATCATCAAGGATATTAATTACACATTCATTGCTATAGCGTTGCAATTCAATTGAAAGTACTGATCCTTGTTCTGCTAAACCATGTTCTAAAGCGTTATGCATTAATTCGGTAACAACTAATGACAACGGAGTTGCTAACCGTGACTCTAATGATCCAAGTTCACCTTTTCGTTCGATTCGTAGCTGACCCATCCGAGGACTTAATTCAAGGGCGTGAGTTATTAGACTTGTTAGAACTTGATCAAAATCAACTGTGTTCTCGCTACTACTTGAAAGTGTTTCGTGCACAAGTGCAATAGATGCAATGCGTCTGACCGCTTCATCTAAGGCTGATGCGGCACTAGGATCTTCGATGCGACGAGCCTGAAGACGTAACAAGGCAGAGACAGTCTGTAAATTGTTTTTCACTCGGTGGTGAATCTCTCGAATCGTTGCATCTTTTGTGACAAGTTCACGCTCGCGCCGGCGCAATTCAGTGACATTTTGAAGAAGCACAATTGCGCCTATTCGATCCTCACCTTGTAACAGTGGCAGGACGAGTAAATCGATTGTTGCGCCTTGATTATCAATTTCTACTCGACGCAAAACTTTGCCATTTAAGCGTGTACGAATGCCTTCTTCGTGGGGATTAGAAGAATTCTTGGCTACTGCCTCTGCAACTTCTCCTAACTTATGATTTTCTATTTCATTTTTCCAACCCATTCGGCTAAATGCAGAGCGCGCATTTGGGCTAGCAAATGAAATAACACCATTAACATCTAAGCGAATCAATCCATCGCCGACTCTTGGTACGGGTTCAAAAAGTGACCCTGCATCTTTATAAGGAAAAGACCCCTCTGAAACCATACGATAAAGACAATGTGCGATCTCGCGGTAATTTAGTTCAAGTCGACTCGGTGAACGCATTAACTCTGCGTTTCTATGGCGGGTAATTACAGCAATCACATTGCCATCAAAGAGGACGGGAACTGCTTCTTCCTTAATCATTAGCTCACCAAAAAGCTCTGCTTCAGAATCGCGCACAATTTCACCGCTTGAAAGCGCTTCATCGACTCTAGTTTTTGCGCCCCACGTTACTTCATCGCCAATTACATCATTAGTAAAAACTGTCGCAGCAGTTGTTGGCCTGATATGGGCAACTGCAACATGGCCTGTAGGCCACATTTTCATATCTTTTCTGATTGGAACCCACAAGATTAGATCCGCGAAAGAAAGATCTGAAAGCAACTGCCAATCTGCAACTAACTCGCGGAGTTTGTGGGCTTGATCAATCGTTATTGAACTACGTCCATGAATCAAATTTTCAAACTGTGGCACTTTACTTCCACTCCCCCAAGTTCAGTGCGATCTCTTGCGTTGCAAACCAGATTAACTCTTCATCATTTGGAAAAAGTAAAAGAGCACACTGCACTTGGCTCCATAACACATCTGAATTTAGCGTTACTGATTTCTCTTCAACTTGGTTTACTTGTGCTGGCTCAAGTTCAATAGCAAGAACTAGCCCGGGTGAACTTTCTAACTGGCGAAGGGTTAAAGACTCTTGTGCAGCTTCAAGTGATAAAAGGTATTCAATTTCCTCTTCATCTAACTCTGAGTTATCACCTACAAAAAAAGGTGTAGGGGCAAAAATAGTTTCAACCTTTTTTACTCCAGATTCGAGAAAAGAGGTCAACTCCAAATGAGTGATTGGAAGATAGGCCCGCATGTCGCAATAGTATTAGAAGTTAAGCATTGATTTCACTGGCAATAGCTGCGATTGATTTTCGCAAAGCTGAGCGCTGATTTACCTCAATTAACGTTGCTTTTTGTTCTAGAGCCATTGCCGCCGCTCTGGCATCTCGCCCAATTACCCGAACGCACAATGGCCGTAATCTTGTGGTAATTGCTAAGAATTTTGATTCCTCCTCTTCTCCTTTCTTTCCGGCAGATCTCATATTCAAGACAAAACTCAACCGACTTCTAATGGAAGTTTTCTCAATCAAATTCGCAACCTGCTCAAGACGGTGAATGCCCAATAAATCTGGACGAGCAACAATCATTAACTCATCTCCTTGGTCGCAACTCCACGTCGTCATAGTCGAAGTCCAGCGTCTATCGGTTAGACGATTTGAAAGCCCTGAAATCGACCCTAGATCTATAACGATATTGTCGAAATTTGAAACGGCTCTTTCCATAAATCCGGCGATGTCTGTAGCTTCATCCTGAGTTATTTCAGCGATAGAGAGCTTGGGGGCGATATTGCGCCACCCGGGCTCACTCTGAACGTTTCGAATTGCAATGAGGGCGGCGACCGATGGTGCACGAAAATTTGCATCGATTAGCAGAGTTGTTTTTCCAATGACGCTCAGTTCCATAGCTAAATTCAACGCAATCGTTGTACATCCGGTATCACTTCCAGCTGACCCAATTGCCATCACATGTGAATTTCGAGATTTGCGGAGATTTTGATTGGTTTGTCGAAGCATTGGAGTTCTTATAAAACCTCGAACAATACTGACAAGGTCTGTAATGGTTGTTGGTGCTTGATGTAAATTCTGAAAAGCTGAGTTTGTGTCTGGTGAAGCAGAAAAACCGACGATTTGTTTCACTTTAAGGTTTAGGTGTGCAATTTGCTCAGGAGTTACTCCTTCTAAATCTGGTGAAAAAATCAACAGCGAAGTAGCTGCAATTTCAGGATTTAGTTCACAATACTTTTCAAGCGCTTCGCTATCTATTGCTCGAAAAATCACACTCCAACCTTGTGCAAAAAGAGTTCCAGAAACAAAACTTTCAAAAACTGCATCGGAGATTGCAGTTATAACGACGGGAAGTTCTTGGCTAGACATGAGTCGAAATCACCACCAAGCGGCCCATAGTTGTGGCCTCCAGAAGCCGTAAGACTTGAGTGTGCTCGACGGAGACAGTGACTGCAGCATCTGTGCCAAAGTTTTTACTCTTGCCATCTGCACTTAAAACTAAAATGCCACCTAAAACTAGAATCGGATCTTGCGGCAATTCTCCGTTTTGTGTATCAAGTACCCAATAAATATCAACAAGTGAACCAGCTTGTATGCCCATAGCTAGATCTACAGAACGCACATTAATTGGGACCGCACTACTAGTGATTCCTGATGCGGCCGAACTAACACTGTTACTACTAATAAGTCCACTTTGTTCAATTGATGAAATTACGACCTGCCCAATTGGGCTACGTTCTTTTGCAAGGTAGATATTTGATGCATCACCCAAATTCATCGCTTTTAATTCAACATCACTTGCACTAATTTGATGACCTGCTGATAAATCAGCGCTTGCAGTCCAATATGACGTGGTCGAGCGTGAAAAGCTGGCAAGTAGAAAGGCTGAAAGAAAAGATAAGACGATGAGAGTTATTGCTAGTGGCATACGTGACGAGTTTTTTAGATTTCTTGGTTTCATGGGTGCACCTAATTAGACGAACCCACACATTAGAAAGCGGTATCCACACTCATCCTTTGTGATGAGTCACAAATCAATAATTTGGTTGAGGCGTATGCTCAGGTTTACTAGCAATCTTGCTTTCATGACTACAAACAAAGTAATTGATGAAGAAGTTTCAATCAACAGTTTTCTTATCGAGCACTTCTGCACAGAAAACGATGCAGATTGGAAGCACCCGCTTCTAGAGATATTTCGACCTAAGCCAACACTTCCTGAAGGTCAACGCTTAAAACTCTATTTAGTGCCATCTAGATTTGATGATGAATATGACCCTGACTTTGCGCCAGAGCCTACTTCGGCACAGGATCTACCAAATCTGATGCAGTGGGTGGAAAGATTTATTTGTAATGTCGTTGAAATTTGGGCTGGTCGGCGCTCTCCCGGGCAGCTTTCAAATCAATGTCATCACAGAATATTTTCTGAACTCGTTCGTAAATCTGGTTCACAAAAACAGGTTGGTCATATTCGCAAAATACATATTCAAGAACCACTCGATGGTATTTGTGAAGCCACTGTCACTGTGCGTTTTGAGAACCGTTTGAGATCAGTCATGTTGCGATTTGAAGGTGTAGATAAGCGCTGGTTGTGTACCGCTCTTACCTTGCTTTAAGCACCGCCATGGCAGCGCTTGTACTTCTTACCTGAACCACATGGACATGGTGCGTTTCGAGAAACATCACCTGTTCTCTTAACACCGGTTTCATCCGCTGCTGTGTACTGCAATCCTGAAGTTGGTAAGGATTTAGCTTCAAGGCCGGCACCTGTAACTTCATTACTTGATGCTTCTACGGTGACCTCGATATTGAACAAGAAACCGGCAATCTCCTCTTTAATCGCATCCATCATCGCTGAGAAAAGATCAAAACCTTCGCGTTGGTATTCAACAAGTGGATCACGTTGTGCCATTGCACGAAGTCCGATGCCCTCTTGCAGATAATCCATTTCATACAAATGCTCGCGCCACTTGCGATCAAGGACAGAAAGCAAAACTTTGCGCTCTAATTCGCGCATAACTTCTGCACCAAGTGACTCTTCACGCTTTTCATAAGCGGATTTACAGTCTTGAATAACGGCGGCAGTCAAGAAATCTGCATCAAGCCCGCTCCGTGAGCCAACTTTGGCCACTAGTTCATCAATAGTAAATGAGATTGGATAAATAGTTTTAAGAGCATTCCACAGCGTTTCAAGATCCCAATCTTCGGAATATCCTTCGGCGGTTGCAGCTGAAACATAAGCAGTCAAAGTGTCGCTAACAAATGTAGCGACTTGTTCTTGAATATCTGCACCCTCTAGAACCATGCGGCGCTCACCGTAAACAACTTGGCGCTGGCGATTCATGACATCGTCATACTTTAAAACATTCTTACGCATTTCAAAGTTTTGTGACTCAACTTGAGTTTGCGCCGAACGAATTGCATTGCTAACCATCTTAGATTCTATGGGTGCATCTTCAGGAATTCCTGCGGCAGTTAAGAAGCGTTCAACCATCCCTGAGTTGAAGCGGCGCATTAATTCATCTTGGAGTGAAAGATAAAAACGTGACTCTCCTGGATCGCCTTGACGACCGGAACGACCACGCAGCTGATTATCGATTCGGCGAGATTCGTGACGCTCTGTTCCAAGAACATACAGTCCACCGAGTGCAATTACTTCTTCGTGACCCTTTGCAACTGCAGCCTTTTGGCGTGCGATTTCGTCAGGCCAGTGCTTTTCATATTCAGCTGCGTTATCTACTGGAGAAATTCCGCGACGTTGTAATTCGAAATCTGCCATGAACTCTGGGTTACCACCCAACATAATGTCGGTACCACGGCCAGCCATGTTGGTTGCAACTGTTACCGCGCCCTTAACGCCAGCCCGCGCGATAATCGCGGCTTCGCGTTCGTGATGCTTAGCATTTAAAACTTCGTGTGGAACGCCTGCTTTGCGTAAGAAACCTGAAAGCTCTTCAGATTTTTCCACGCTGACAGTTCCCACCAAAACCGGTTGGCCCTTGCGATGCTTTTCGACAATGTCGCTAGTAACTGCGATGAACTTGCCGGCTTCTGATTTATAAACTAAATCGGGCTGATCTATGCGAACCATTGAGCGGTTTGTGGGAATAGGAACTACACCTAATTTATAGATTTGATGGAATTCAGATGCTTCTGTGCTTGCAGTTCCAGTCATACCAGAAAGCTTTTCGTAGAGACGGAAATAGTTCTGCAAAGTAATTGTTGCAAGAGTCTGGTTTTCATCTTTAATTTCAATACGCTCTTTAGCCTCAAGAGCCTGGTGTAAGCCCTCGCTATAACGACGCCCTGCCAGCATACGTCCGGTGTGCTCATCAACAATAAGTAGCTCACCATTCATCACTACATAATCCTTATCGCGCTTGAAAAGTTCCTTCGCGCGAACGGCGTTATTGAGATAACCAATCATTGGAGTATTTGCGGCTTCGTATAAATTACCAATTTGAAGTAGTTCTTCAACTTTAGTTACACCATCTTCAAGAATGCCAATGGTGCGCTTTTTTTCATCAATTTCGTAATGAACATCCCGCTGAAGCTTTCCGACCAAGTTAGCAAACTCTACGTACCACTTGGTTGCTTTATCAGCAGGTCCACTGATGATTAATGGCGTACGTGCTTCATCGATAAGAATTGAGTCAACTTCATCAACTACTGCAAAAAAGTGATCGCGCTGAACACATTCATCGAGAGTCCATGCCATGTTGTCGCGTAGGTAATCAAATCCAAATTCATTGTTTGTTCCGTAAGTAATATCAGCCGCATATGCTTCGCGACGTTCTGCGGGAGTCATGTTTGCAAGAATTACACCAACATTAAGACCTAAGAAGCGATGAATGCGACCCATCCATTCACTGTCTCGCTCTGCCAAGTAATCATTAGTTGTTACGACGTGAACACCACGACCGGCAAGTGCATTTAAATATGAAGGAAGTGTTGCGACCAGAGTTTTACCTTCACCTGTACGCATTTCTGCGATATTTCCTTTATGAAGTGCCGCTCCACCCATTAACTGAACGTCATAGTGGCGCTGGCCCAAAGTTCGTTTAGCAGCCTCACGCACAACAGCGAAAGCTTCTGGCATTAGCTCATCCAGGCTTTGGCCCTTTGAATAGCGATCTTTGAAAATATCGGTTTGCTCGCGCAGTTCAGCGTCTGACATTGCAGAGATTCGGGCCTCATGGCTATTAACGACAACGACGATCTTGCTCAGTTCGCGAAGAATCCGGCCTTCGCCTGCACGCAAAATCTTGTCAAAAAACGCTTGCATCAATGCAACCTTTCAAAAGCCTACGGGCTCACCTGTTCAAGGCTCCTATCGTAGAGGTTGGGCCACACAAGCGGTAACTGAGCCTAGGAGGTGAAATCCCTGGGAATTAAGGGCTCTGGCAGCCTCGCTGACCGTGGCACCTGTAGTCACTACATCATCGATGAGAAGTAAGTCACCGCGCGGATAAACATGAGGTGAGATTCCAAAGGCCCCACGCATATTTGTCGCACGGTGCTTAGCGCTTAACCCACTTTGATCTTTAACTTTTCGTACAAGTGAGAGCGCAGGAATTACCGGAATATTTGTCTGCAATGAAATCTCTTTGCACAAAGCATCTATAAAGCTTCGCCCTCTGCGGCGAGTATGGGCGGGGGTAGATGGAATTGGCACAAGTGCAACATTGAAGCTTTCAAAATTTGCTTTATTAATTACATGGACAATCGCATCAACAATTAACTTATCTGCGCCATCTAGGCCACGTTCCTTGGCGGCCAGAATGATTCTGCTAGCAGTTGGTGAATAGAGAATTGCAGAATGGACAACTACCTCTTCTACGTGCGTGCGATAGTAGTGCGGATGCCATTCAATTCTGCACTGTGAACAAATTGATATCCCCAAAGTGTTGCACCCGTAACAGCGCGTTGGAAAAAGCAGTTGGCCTAATTCGTCAATAACTTTCACCGAAGAAAGATAGATGAATTAAAGCAATTAGGTTTAAAGGCTGTGGAAACTATTCATAAAAATCATCGGGTACGAGTTTGATGATACGAGACTCAATACCAACTGACGCTTGACGTGGCAGAGTTAAAACAAAATGCGCTCCCTTGCCTGGCCTACCCCAAGCTTCGAGTTCACCATTATGTAAGCGGGCATCTTCAAGTGCGATTGAAAGACCTAAGCCAGTGCCTCCACGTGTGCGTGCACGCGATGGATCTGCGCGCCAAAATCGATCGAATACACGGGTAAGTGAACTTTGATCAAGACCAATTCCATGATCACGTACACCAACTGCCACATCGCTCTCGGAAGCCATAATCGTCACCGCAATTGGTTTTTCCTCCGCATGATCAATTGCATTTGAAAAGAGATTGCGCAGAATTCGCTCAACTCTTCGAATATCGGCTTTAACATTGATTTCTTGCGCAATTGAATAGATTCGAATCTGCGTTGAGCGCTCTTTAGCGACAAGGGATAAGTCTTCGGCACAACGATTTGCAAGTGAAACTAAGTCGAAATCAACGGCTTCAATAACTGCTACTTCGGCATCAAAGCGACTTACCTCAAGCAACTCCTCTAATAGGCGTTCAAAACGATCAAGTTGAGCCACCAAAAGTTCAGTACTACGTTCAACGACAGGATCAAAACTCTCGCGTGATGCGTTAATGACTTCAGAGGCCATTCGCAAAGTTGTTAGTGGAGTTCTTAACTCATGTGAAACATCTGATACGAAACGCTGTTGAACACGGGAAAGGTTTTCGAGTCGGGCAAATTGTTGTTCGAGTGACTCTGCCATTTCATTAAAGGCCTTGCCCAATGTGGCAATTTCATCTTCAGACAAAACCTTCATGCGCTTGTTAAAATCTCCAGCGGTAAACTGTGCCGCAATTTCAGCTGCCTCACGAACCGGTTTTACTACTTGGCGAACAACTAACCAAACTATTAATGCAATTAAAAAGACAAGCACTGAGCCCGTCAAAACTAATAAACGTTGAATGAGATCTAGCGTTGCATTTTGATTGGCTAGTGAGAAAACCAAATACATTTCATATTGACCCGCACCTGGAATCTGAACTTTTTGTCCAAATGCCAATCCTGGAATTCTTAATCCCCCGACATACTTAATCTGAATATTTGAAGATACTAAGTCAGGGCTCTTTCGTACTCTTTTACTCAAAGATTCTGGAATTGTCTGCGGGTCAACTTGGTTAGAAGTGATTTCATAATCTTGAATTGTTGTATTTCCAGGACTTCGGATGAAAATAACCTCGCGGGCATTTTCATTTGATGTCAGAGACGTTGCCGAACTGATGACGTCATCAATTACTTTTCGAACTGCCGCCTCTTTTTCACCTTGTGCCAATAGGAAACGATATTCAGCACCGAAAATAGTTGAGCGTGCTTCGATTCGTGAGGAATCCAAATTTACTTTCTTAATACCCGTACTTAGCTGAGAATTAAGCGCTGAACCAGTTAAATAGATAACGCCGAGA
>CAINSH010000042.1 GCA_903852955.1 uncultured Actinomycetes bacterium
ATCGAGGGACTCAAACTAAGCGGTCATAGCAAATTTATTTTTCTCTCTGAAATTCAAGATCCTGGTAATGCCGGCACAATAATTCGGTCTGCAGATGCCTTCGGAATCCAAGCGGTAATTACTTCTCCAGGTAGCGTCGATATCTATTCACCTAAAGTTGTTCGTAGTACTGCTGGATCTTTGTGGCACATTGATGTTTTTGAAGGTATTGATTTATCAAATGTTCTCTCGTTAAACGTGCATGCATTCGCGTTAGGCGCTTCTGCCAAGACATCACTTAACGATCTGCTCATCGAAGGTAATTGTGTTGCAGTCTTTGGAAATGAAGCTAGGGGATTGGCTACGGCGCAATCTGTTGATGGTATTGAACAAGTCAGAATCTCAATGCCCGGCAATGCCGAAAGCCTTAATCTTTCAGCAGCAGCCACGATTGTTATGTATCACCTAGCAAATATGCCGACTTCCTAAACGGGCACACGATAGAGTTCGCCATATGCGCCAAGAAGAAGTAACGAGTTGGGTTCAAGATGCCCAAGCGGCCTTTTTGGCGGCCACCGATTTAGATTCTCTCAAAGCTGCGCGCCTAGCTCACGCTGGGGATAAATCAGCAGTCGCATTGGCATCTCGAACTTTGGGCTCCTTAACTCCTGAAGAAAAAGCCAGCGCTGGAAAAATTATCGGCGAGGCCAAAGCACAAATTGCGCAAGCTTTAGCCGAAGCTACTGCCAAACTCGAAGCCCAGCGCGATATGAAAGTTTTATTAGAAGAAGTTGTCGATATTACTCTTCCAGTCAATCGTAAACACCGCGGTGGATTACATCCAATATCTATTATTAAAAATGAAGTCTCTGATTTCTTCATCGAACAGGGCTTCTCAGTTGAAGAAGGCCCGGAACTTGAATCAGGTTGGCTCAACTTTGATGCACTTAATATTCCAGCTGACCACCCAGCAAGAACAATGCAGGATACTTTCTTTATTGAGCCTGTTGAATCTGGAATGGTTTTGCGAACTCACACTTCACCAGTTCAGATCCGTTCCATGCTGACCCAAGAACCTCCCATTTATGTCATTTGTCCAGGTAGAACTTTTCGTGCTGATGAATTAGATGCAACGCACAGTCCTGTCTTTCATCAAGTCGAAGGCCTTGTAATTGATAAAGGCATCACAATGGCACATCTCAAAGGCGTTCTTGATAATTTTGCAAGGCATATGTTTGGTTCAGATGTAGAAACTCGCTTGCGTCCATCATTTTTCCCCTTTACTGAACCAAGTGCGGAAGTAGATATTTACTTCAACAATCGCTGGATTGAGTGGGGCGGTTGCGGAATGGTTAATCCAAAAGTCTTAGCAACTTGCGGAATCGACACTGAAATTTATAGTGGTTTTGCTTTTGGTATGGGGCTCGAACGCACCCTGATGGTTCGTCACGGGATAACAGACATGCATGACATTGTTGAAGGAGACTTACGTTTTACACGCCAGTTCGGAGTTGGCCTCTGATGCGCGCCCCGTTGTCGTGGATTAAAGATTTCGTCGAGATTCCAACTCACATCACCGCTGAACAAATCAGTGATGGGCTAATACGTGTGGGCTTTGAAGTGGAAGAAATTATTCACCAAGGCGCAGATTTAACTGGGCCGCTCAAATTCGCCAAAGTCCTTTCAATCCAAGAGTTGCCAGAGCACAAAAAACCTATTCGATATGTTGGCCTTGATTGTGGCGAGGGCGAAACACGTTTTGTTATATGCGGAGCTACCAATTTTGCAGTTGGCGATTTAGTTGTTGCCGCACTTCCTGGCGCCATACTTCCGGGAAATTTTGCAATCAGTGCCCGCGAGACCTATGGCAAAACTTCCAATGGCATGATTTGTTCAGCTCGCGAACTTGGAATTAGTGATGAGCATTCGGGCATTATGGTTTTTTCAGATGCTGACGCACAAATAGGTGATGACGCAATAAACGGTTTACAAATTAACGATGTCATCTTTGATGTAGCCGTGAACCCTGACAGAGGTTATGCACTTAGTATCCGCGGCATTGCGCGCGAAGTTGCTGGTTCTCTCGGTCTGACATTTACTGATCCTGTAGAAGCCTTACGAAGCTTGAAATTTGAGGAAACCGGGAAAGGCGTAAGCGCTGCAATTGAAGATAGATCTACCGCATCAGTTTTTTATCTGCGCACACTTTCTAACTTTGATTCAAAAGCAACAACACCTTTGTGGATGAAGCGACGTATTGAAAAAATGGGGATGCGTTCTATTTCTTTAGTTGTAGATGTAACTAATTACGTCATGCTCGAACTTGGACAACCTCTCCATGCTTTCGATAAAGCCAAGATAAAAGGTGGCTTGACTATCAAGCGCGCAGGTAAGAG
>CAINSH010000043.1 GCA_903852955.1 uncultured Actinomycetes bacterium
AGTGGCATCCTTGCCGCAGTATTAGATGCCATAGGCTAAATTTATTTGTCGGTTGATTCGCCGCTTGGTTTATTGTCATCCTCCTGGAGTTCCTTGATTTCGCTTTTGAAGATGCGAAGTGAGCGTCCAAGTGAACGTGCAGAATCAGGTAGTCGTTTCGCGCCGAAAAGAACCAGGACAACAACTAGAAGAACAATTAGATGTGTTGGCTTGAGTGCGTTCATTACTTCTCCTTGATTTAGGTCGGCTTACAACGCTATAGGTTACCCCAGGCTTGTGTCCTAGCGCTAGGCGCAGCCTATTGAGATTGATAACGATCGAGCATCAGTTGAGACTTTTCACATATTTCTTCCCGTAAATCCAATGGAGTAACTAGTTCGGCGCTACCTGAACTTGCCAAGATACTTCGGATGAGCCATTGGGAAGAAAAGGAATCTTGAGAATAGTCAGAGTTACTTGATTTTTCCTCGGCATCAAATCGCTCTCTCATGAGCCTTAGGCGTGAATTGAATCTAACTGTAAAACTCTGTTTAGCTGCTGCAGAGTCAGTCATCGCAGGTGGTTCATCTGAAACTTTATTGATGCTGGTGCAGGATTGAATACGATCTAAGCGAAAAACTCTAAAATCTTGTGCAGTTTCGCAAAATGCATAGAGGTATTCAGCGTTTTCATCGACCCGAAGCTCAAGCGGTCTTACTAATCGTTGTGAAATTTCATCTCGATAGATTGAATAATAAGAAATATCGAGGGCGTGCTTTCGAACTATGGCAGTTTCTATTTCAGCACGCATAGAAGCTGGGATGTTGCTGATAGCCCTTAATTTTGAAGTGATCCGAGAACTCTTAGATAAACGTTGGCCAAGAATTTCGATATTTTGCTTCAGCGCACTATCGGTCGGCAAGGATTGTGACAGCAAATCCAACCCCATAATCAGGGCTACTTGTTCCTCTAGGTTAAGTGTTCTTGGTGATTGCAATGTTTCAGCGTTTTGAATAGTCACAAATCCAGATTCAAAAGATAGATCCATCAGCTCAAGTGCTGTGTATCCCGGCAAACCACACATCCACAGAGTCGTTAAGTCTGAAACCATCTGCTTGGGTGAAACATCAAAGGCAGCGGCTAACTCCTTCACACTGATTCCCTGGTTGGCAGTAATAAATGGCACAAGAGCCAGCAGACGTTCGGTTTCGGCGAGTGCGGTTGGTTTGTTTTTAACCATGTATCCGCACCAGCTCTTTGAGGTTATCAATGACCTTGCCGCGGATATCTGCCGGCTCCTTCACCACCACATCGTCTAAATGCCAAAGAACAGTGTCGATAAAGGTCTCTGTATCGCCGTAGGCAATTTCAATCCGATCCCACTCCCCTAAATCTTTTATTGAGTGAGCAACCTTGCGCAACGTTGCAGCTTTGCCTTTACGAATATCCAAAACTGCAAGTTTTTCAGGTTCTTCTGAATCCATATTTTCAAAAAGGTCAAAGCCGTCCGGTACAGCAAATCGATTTGGCTTGCCAGCGGTTTCTATTTGACTTGCAACCCGATCCATTCTAAAAGTACGTAACTCCTTCTTTTCTTGATCCAAACCCGTGAAATACCAGTGCCCGTTTCGAACGCCCACTGCGTAAGGGGCGATTTCACGGCGTTTAGCAATCAAATCAACTGAAAAATATTCAAAAACCACATGTGTTTGGTTTGCAATGGCTTGAAGAACGGTTTCTAACTCCTCATTCATCAGAGTTATTCTCGGAGCTAATGTTGGAATGGCAGCAAGATCTGACTCGATCCCCATTGATTTCAATTTAAGTAGTGCAGTATGCGCGCCTGAATCCAACGCCGCACCATTCCATGCTTGGGCAGCTAAGGATAAAAGCGCAATATCTGTCCCTGATATCTCACCAAGATCTAATGCATAATTCTCAGGCTTAATGCGATAGCCAGCTTCATCATTAAATAATGGATCTAGTCCACCAACTTCGATTTCTATCCCCAAAGTGCGTAAGTCATCCTTATCGCGCTCAAACATTCGCTCTTTAGATTCTTCGTTACCTTCGTAGCCTTCAATGCTTCGAAAGATTTCACTCTTAGTCAGATATCGCTTAGTGGCTAGCAAAGCGATAGTCAGATTTACTAAGCGCTCACTCTTCCGCGACACCGTATGCACCTTTTGATGGTCGACGTCTGCGAGCAAGAACTTCTACACCTGGCGCCATTCTTCGGCTCTGAATGAGAAAACCTGTATGACCAATCATTCTTTGTTGCGGGCGAACGGCTAAGCCTTCATGGTGCCAACCACGAACTAAAGTTTCACTACTTTCGGGTTCAGTAAATCTTCCATCCTCTTTAATGGCTTCGGCAGTAGCTGACAACTGAGTTGTTGTTGCTACGTAAGCCATGAAAACTCCTCCTGGACGAAGTGCATGTGCTGCCGTATCTATGCATTCCCAAGGAGCAAGCATGTCAAGAATCACTCGATCAAACTCACTTTCAAAACTTTGATCCTGTAGGTCGCCTACGGTTAAAGTCCAATTTGAAATATCATCATTGAAATAATGGGAAACATTCGAACGTGCGTTTTCGGCAAAATCAGCACGACGTTCAACCGAATGAACTGTTCCATTTTCGCCAACAGCTCGTAGTAATGAGATTGTAAGAGCCCCGCTCCCAACGCCGGCTTCTAAGACACGTGCACCAGGAAAAACATCAGCCAACCCAATAATCATCGCGGCATCTTTTGGATAAACAATCGTTGCTCCGCGTGGCATTGTTAAAACGTAATCAGCAAGTAATGGCTTAAAGGCGGTAAATTTCAAACCTGCCGTGGTGCTAACTACTGAACCTTCAGGCATTCCGATCAAATCATCGTGGGTTATCCAGCCCTTGTGCGTATGCCATTCTTTTCCGGGCGTAATCGTAAAGCTATAAAGCTTTCCTTTAGGATCGGTGAGTTGAATCCGATCGCCCTCTGCGAAAAAACCTTGATTAGACACGGGAGCATCTTAGGTCAAATAACAGGGCTAAGTGCGGGTATGTTGCCGTACGTGAGTACCGAACCGTTACGCCTATCTCCCAGTCGAGTCAGTGAATTTGAAAACTGTCCTCAACTGTATAAATACCGCGTCATCGATCAACTTCCTCAACCACCTTCTTTAGATGCAGAACGTGGCACCTTGGTCCACACCGTACTCCATGATCTTTTTGAAAATCCGGCGCAATCTAGAACCCCAGAAACTGCAATCGAATTGTTGCCTTCGCGCTGGTTAGCGCAGCAAGAAGAAAAACCGGAACTTTTCGAAATGATTACAAGTGAAAAGGAGTGGTTAGATCGCGCTGAAGCTCTGTTGCGCACCTACTTCACACTTGAGAATCCTTCGCAATTCGAAGCTACTCACCGTGAACTACATCTAGAAAATGACTTATCGCAAGAGATTTACCTCCATGGTTATGTAGACCGACTAGATGTTGCACCAACGGGTGAAGTTCGCATCATTGACTACAAAACAGGTAAAGCGCCTAAGCCAGCGTGGGAAGAAAAAGCTCTCTTTCAACTGAGAGTTTATGCCCTCTTATACTTTAAAACTCATAATGTATTACCACGCCTGCTGCAGCTAATCTATTTAGGTGATGGAAAACTAGTTAAAAGTACGCCAACTCTTAGTGATTTGGCCGCAACAGAAAAGATACTAATCCGAGTGGCAAAAGATATATCGGCTTCTATGGAAAAAGATTATTGGCCACCTAAACCAAGTCGCTTATGCGATTGGTGTTTCTTCAAAAGCATTTGTCCGGCGCATAATAATTAAATTGGATATGTGAAATCCAACCAGAGTTTTCCAAGCAGATCATAAGAGATTTTCTCTAAGGATTTTATTGAGCGAACTCGCGCACTCTCTTCAACCGTTACTAAATGAGGGACTGCGATTAGCCAAGCCCCACTAGTAGTTGCTGCCGCTACGCCAGTCAAAGAATCCTCAAAAACAAGACAATCTCTGATATCGCTCCCAGTTATAGTTGCAGCTTTTAGGTAGGCATCAGGGTGTGGCTTTGTTTGGGTGACATCATCACTTGAGATCGAAAATGGGAAAAGGTCAGAGCCGACATTTGAAAGAACGGCATCTACGATAATTCGCGGACTAGCTGATACGAGTCCAGTCTTTACTCCATGGCTTTGCAAAGATTTCACTAGCTCGTAAGCGCCAGGCATTAGTGGTGTTTGGCTCAGCATTTTTGCTGCCTGCACAGCAATGAGTTTTTCGGTGAAAAACAAAGGAGTTTGGGCGTTGCCACACTTGTTGTGCATGTATTCACCCACCCGACTAAGTGGCCCACCTAAACAGGCAACTTGATCTTCCAGCCGCCATTGGTAACCATATTCTGCGGTTATTTCTCGCTCGGATTCAAGCCATTGCGGTTCAGAGTCAACTAAGAGTCCATCCATATCGAAAAATATGGCATCAAAAAAGGGTTTCACGACGACTCCGGATTTCCCTGCAACAGTTGGCAGATTTTGCAAAGGTTACCCTAAGGTTTAACCCTATGGAGATTCACCACATTCCTGCGCTGAGAAATCCAATCATGGTGTTGGGGTTTTCAGGATGGAATGATGCCGGTGAAGCCGCGACAGGAACAATCGAGCATCTTTTATCAGTTTGGCAAGATGTAGATAATGAAGTAGTTCCAGAATTAATAGCAGATATTGAATCTGAAGATTATTACGATTTCCAAGTGAATCGCCCGCATATCTTTGTAGATGATTCTCAGATACGAAATATCACTTGGCCAACTACGGAAATATTTGGTATTGCACTTCCGCACTTTGACCGTGATTTAGTAATTGTTAAGGGTACTGAACCGTCAATGCGCTGGAAAACATTTGTCCGTGAAATTTTAGATTTGGCAGATGACTTAGAAGTATCCCTCGTTATTACGTTGGGATCATTGCTTGCAGATGTGCCACATTCACGTCCTATTGGAGTAAGTGGTAGCGGGGCACATCCTGAAATAGCTACGCGTTTAGGTGTAGAAGTTTCCAGATATGAAGGACCAACTGGAATCTTAGGAATTATTGGTGATGCCTGTATGCGTAGAGGAATTGATGCCATTTCATTATGGGCTGCCATTCCACATTACGCATCGTCATCGCCTTCTCCAAAAGCGAGTTTAGCTCTAGTTAACGCTTTAGAAGATTTTCTAGATGTTGATATCCCACTTGCAGATTTGGCCGAGGCCGCTGACGAATGGGAAAAGGATGTAACCGAAATGGCTAAAGAAGATAGTGATGTTGCCGAGTACGTGAAGGCTCTTGAAGATTCCAAGGACGCGGCTGAACTACCTGATGTTTCGGGTGATTCCATCGCTAAAGAGTTTGAAAGATATTTGCGCAGAAGGAATAAGGATTAGAAACTAAGCCCAAGAAGAGCATCAAGGATGGTTACTAAATCTTGCTTATCTCCCCCGTTTTCCCCGGCTAGAGTTGCAGACGCCCATTGATCTATTGAATTCAATGCCCTGGCAGTATTTAGATCTTGAGCCAAGCAGTCAATTATCTCGCTAATAACAGTTTGAGTTGGAGCACAATTATTTGACATAAGTGCTTGCTTGATTTGTGCAATTCGATTTTGGGCCGTTTCCAAAACAGCTTGGCTCCACATTCGATCATTTCGGTAGTGATCTGACATGAGCGCGAATCGAATAGCCATTGGATCAACGCCACTATCTACCAGAGTTGAAACAAAAACTAAGTTCCCTTTGCTCTTGCTCATTTTTTCACCATCTAAACCAATCATCGCGCTGTGCACATAGTGCTCTGCCAATTCTTTACCAGTGATTACACGTGCCTGCGATGCGCACATTTCATGGTGAGGAAAAATCAAGTCACTTCCACCTCCCTGAATATCGATGCAGGTTTGTTCATCGGCTAAGGGTTGCAAGTATTTAAGTGCAATTGCCGTGCACTCTATGTGCCAACCGGGGCGACCTAATCCATGTATTGATGGCCATCCAGGTTCATCCTCGCGCTTTGCCATCCAAACTAAACAATCCAAAGGATCAATTTTTCCTGCAAGAGTTGGATCCCCGCCGCGTTCAGAGAAAATTTTCGCCATTTCAGCCTTGTCCAAATGGGAAAGTTTGCCGAACTCGGAAGAAGAGTAGTTCTTGAAGTAGAGATCATTTTCTATCGGGTAAATGGTTCCAGCTTCTTGAAGAGCTGAAATTGATTGCGTTACCAAATCAATTGCTTCAACTGCGCCAATGTAATGATCAGGAGGCAAGATTCGAAGATTGACCATATCTGAGCGAAAAAGATCGATTTGGGATAACGCCAATTCTTGCCAATCAACTTTGTCGCGTTTTGCGCGCTCCAAAAGCGGATCATCAATATCTGTAATATTTTGAACGTATTTAACAGTTGAGCCCTGAGCGCGTAAGTATCGGTTGATTAAATCGAAAGTTAAGTAAGTTGCAGCATGACCCAAATGCGTTGCGTCATATGGAGTGATACCGCAAACATACATTCGATAAACGTCTTTCACTTTAATATCTTCAATTTTCAATGACTTTGAATCGGTCAACTTTAAAACTGGCAATACTCTCTCTTGCGCTAGTGCGGGAACATCGATTCCAGGCCAGGATTTCATGGGTAAATGATAGTTACTTTCAGGTTAAAAAGCGGGCCAAGGTATCGCTGGCCAATCAGGATTTGGGGTTGGCATTAGCTCTGTCGAAATCAAATTATGGACTCTATTAAGTAAGGCTTGTATCTCCTGTTCAGTCAAAAAAGGTGAAAGATCTAAATCTGTTTTAATCCCAGAAACTAATTTCTTTAAGGATGCAATCTCGTTAATTGTTAATTTATCTCCTGCCCACTGCCAAAGCACAGTTCGCAGTTTGTCTTCGTGGTGGAAAGTTACTCCGTGATCGCAACCAAAAAGGGAGCCTTCAGAGGTCGGTATTAGATGTCCAATCTTTCGATCAGTGTTGTTAATGATTGCGTCAAAAACCGCCATCTTCCTTAGTTCAGGAAGATCTTGAGAAAAGTACTCGGCAAGATCGATTGATTCATCGATTTCAATCCACTCTTGGACCATTCCGAGCCCATATGGTCCCTCACGTAAAATAGTTAGTGGCACAATGTTGAATCCTAAATAACTGCTGACTAGAAATGCAGCAAATTCCCTATCTGCCAAAGTTCCATCAGGGAAATCCCATAGTGGTCGTTCACCTGCAATGGGTTTATAGATGCAATTGATTTCATTTATTGAATCTGAAGCCTGTGCAAAAAGAGTGGCGTTGGATGCATCAACTAAGCGAGCTGTCACTACAAGTTCGCCGTGGGATAATAATTTAAATTTATCGTCGATATCCATTAGCCCTCGGGCATAGATGTCCGCGTGGATCTATAGGTATTCCGCAGAAAGGGCACGGTAAACGTCCCGCTCCAACAACTGCGTTACTTCTTGACACAAATGATTTAGCTTGAGCAACGGTTAACGCAAATGTGATTTGTGGTTCCTCATCATCCTCACCCAGAGTTGAATCGACATCATTAATTGCATAAAACTCAACGACAACAACCTTGATTTCACTCTCCCAGGCAATAGATATCGCCCCTATTGAAAAATCATTTTCAATAGGTTGCTCGAGCGGCTGATCATCAATAGAGGTTCTTTGGTTGGAAATTGATAAATCTTCTTTGGCAATCTGTTTGAGCAGTATGTCTATTCTCTCCGCCAGTGCTTGAACCTGAGCTTTTTCAAGCGATGCGGTTATCAATCTTTTTCCGCTTCTTAATTGAAGAAAAAACTGACGCTCCCCTGGTTGGCCAACCGTTCCAGCGACAAAACGATCAACATTTTCAAAATTCTGACTCATCTACCCGCGCCACCACCCAGCAAATTTTGATTTCGTTTCGGGGCACGCAAGGAATCGGTGACTGTGGAACGAACGTCATTGAGCAAGAGAATGCGGGCCTTTTTGTTGTGAAATTCTAAGATGCTTATTGAGGCCGGGTCGATGACGATTCGTTGAAAATCATCAAGATGCATACCCAAGGCACTAGCAATAATGGCCTTAATAACATCTCCATGGCTAACTAAGACAACTGCGCCTTTGCCCTTTATGTCCAAGCTTTCGTGGACGGACGCCATGGCTCGCTGTTGCATATGTGCAAGTCCTTCGCCCTCTGGAAAATACATTGCACTTGGAGATTCTTGTACAACTTTCCACAATTTGTTTGTAGATAAAACCGCCAGTTTCTTCCCGCTCCATTTTCCGTAATCTACTTCTGACAAGTTTTCATCAACTATAGGGGCTTTGATTTTGCCTTTGTTTTCACTGAGCCAAGGTTCAATCGTTTCTAAGCAACGCACCATTGGACTCGTTCGTAACTGTTTTATTGGAAATTGACCAAGTCTTCGCGCCAGAAGGGCAGATTGTTCTTTACCCTTATCCGACAAATGGATACCTGGCAAACGTCCAGACAGCACACCTTTTGCATTGGCTTCTGAATGCGCATGGCGAATTAAAACTAGTTGCATAACACAAAGGTTATCGCAGGTTTTCCTTATATGAGTTGCTAGGGTCTATCCATGCAAATGCGCAAAGCAGGAAATAGTGGATTGATGCTTTCGCGTCTGGGTTTAGGGACCATGACTTGGGGTAGAGATACTGATGAGCATGAAGCTGCCGATCAGTGTCGTGCTTATATCGATGCTGGTGGAAATTTCTTAGATACGGCCGCGACGTATGGCGACGGCGATAGTGAGCGTGTAATTGGTGGCCTTTTAGGCGCGTTGTTCAAGCGAGATGAAATTGTTATAGCAACAAAGGCGGGATTAACTTTTCCTGATGGCGTTAGGACAATTGATAACTCTCGCCATGCTTTAATCGCAGAGTTAGATCGCTCTCTTTCTAGGTTAGGCACTGATTTTGTAGATATCTGGCAAGTTCATGCCTGGGATCCTTTTGTTCCAATTGATGACACGCTTTCAGCATTAGATTATGCATACACAAGCGGACGTGCCAGATACGTCGGAGTTTCAAATTTTAATGGCTGGCAGTTAGCCCTTTCAGCAACAAAGCAAGCTAGTAATTCGGCAAAAGCTCCACTAACAACGGTTCAAAATGAGTATTCACTTTTAAATCGCGAAGTTGAAAATGAAGTTCTCGATAGCGCCGATGCTTGTGGTACGGGTTTCCTCGCTTGGTCTCCTCTTGGAAAAGGCGTACTGACGGGAAAATATAGAAACGGTCTACCAAGTGATTCCAGAGGAGCTGCACCTCATTTTGCAAAAGACATTGCACCGTATCTGACTGCTCGTTGTAATCGAATTGTCGAAGCTGTGAGTGTTGCCGCAAGTGGATTGGGTTACTCCCCCCTTGAAGTTGCGATGTCTTGGGTACGAGATGCACCGGGAGTCACGAGCACGATTATCGGTGCGCGCACAGGCGCACAGTTACGTGGTGTTCTAAAGACCGAAGAAATTACGCTTCCGCAAATTGTGCGAGAAGCTCTCAACGATGTAAGCGCTTAAGCGTGCTCTAGAAAATCTTTTAAAACTCGAACGCCAAAAGTGAGTCCTTCAAGTGGAACTCGCTCATCAACACCATGGAAAAGCGCCATGAAGTCAAAATCTGCGGCAAGTTTTAATGGAGAAAATCCATAACCGATAATTCCTAATTCCGCCAATGCTTTATTATCAGTTCCGCCACTCATTACATATGGAACTGGGATGCCTTCTGGATCTTCAAGCAGAATTGCAGCGCACATGCTTTCAACAAGATCGCCTTCAAATGGAACTTCTAATGCTTTATCAGTTGTGATCGTTTCTATTGTTATGTCTGGCCCAATCAGTGATTGGATTGTTTGGTTGAGTTCATCTTCAAAACCTGGAATGAATCGTCCATCAATAACCGCACTTGCTGAACCAGGAATAACATTAGCTTTGTAGCCCGCCTCTAACATTGTTGGATTGGCCGTATTTTGCAAGGTTGCGCCAACCATTCTTGCGGCAAAACCAAGTTCGCTAAGCAATGGAGTCAAATCTTTCTCGTCATACTCTTTGCCGGTTTCATCTGCTACTTTTTTAAAGAACGCTTTAACGGTCTTGCTATAGCGTTGCGGCCACTGATGATTACCGATTCTTGCAACCGCTTCACTAAGGCGAGTCAGTGCATTCTCACTATTTGTCACCGAACCATGTCCAGCTCGACCATGAGCGGTTAACTTCATCCAATGGATGCCTTTTTCCGCAGTTTCAATGAGATACAAACGTTTTCCACCTGCAACGGTGACAGAAAATCCACCAACTTCTGAAACAGCCTCTGTGCAACCCGCGAAAACTTCTGGATGTTTATCAACCATCCAGTGAGAACCATAAATAGAACCAGCTTCTTCATCAGCAAAGAAAACTAAAACGATATCTCTGGAAGGTTTATAACCTGTACGCGCCCATTCACGAACAGTTGCCAACATCATCGCATCCATATTTTTCATATCAACAGCGCCGCGACCCCAAATCATCTCATCACGGATTTCGCCAGAAAATGGATCAACGGACCAATCATCTGCATTTGCAGGGACAACATCTAAGTGGCCATGCAAGACAAGTCCTGGTCGAGATGAATCAGTGCCCTTGATCCGTGCAACCACGTTGCATCGACCAGGTGCGGACTCATACATCTTGGATTCAATTCCAACCTCGGACAGAAGTTTCATCACATGCTCAGCTACAGCTTTTTCATCACCCTTGCCATCACCAAAATTGACAGATGGGATACGGATCAACTCCTGGCAAATCCTGATTACTTCATTTTCTAGTTCAGTGCGTGATGTTGTAGTCATTTAGCCATTCTCTCACCCAATTGCTATCCTTTCCCAGCACTTAGTCCGGGTGGCGGAATTGGCAGACGCGCTAGCTTGAGGTGTTAGTTCCCGCAAGGGATTAGGGGTTCAAGTCCCCTCTCGGACACGTAGTTAGGATGTGGTCATGAAGCTTGAGCAGGCCCTGGCTCTCATACGTCCGATTCCGGACTATCCGAAACCGGGAATTCTTTTCCAAGATATTACCCCGTTGCTTTCAAATGGAAACGCCTTTTCTGCAGTTACTTCAGAACTTGCCACCTTTGCCAATGAGTGCGACGTTGTTGCTGGAATTGAAGCGCGTGGATTCATTTTTGCATCAGCCCTTGCCAATCAACTCAACTGCGGCTTCGTACCAATTCGCAAGGCAGGAAAGCTTCCCCATGAGGTTTTTTCACAAAACTATGGGCTTGAATACGGCGCAGATACCTTGGAGATTCACGTTGATGCTCTGAAAAATACACGACAAGTTCTGTTAGTTGATGACGTTCTTGCAACTGGCGGCACTTTAGAAGCTGCAATAGATCTAATAGTAAAAGCTGGCGGCCAAGTCAACCAGATTGTTGCGCTACTAGAAATTCAATCACTTGATGGGCGAAAAAGATTGGCAAAGAAATATCCGAACATTCGACTTTCTAGTCTGGTGATCGCTTAAAAGTGCGCATTCTGCAGATTCAAGGTTTACGCGCACTAGCAGCGATATTAGTAGTTGTTTTCCATGCTCACTTTTTACCTGGTGGTTTCATTGGTGTCGATATCTTCTATGTGATTTCCGGATACCTTATTACAGGGTTAATTCTGCGAGAGATTGAATCAACGGGGCGTCTAGATGTCAAAGTTTTTTATCAAAGGCGTATTCGCAGACTTCTTCCAACATCGGTATTTGTGCTTTTCATTACAGCCCTCATTGCCTGGTTGATTCTCCCTCCTATTAATAGATCAACACTTGGGCGTGATTTCTTTGCGGCAGCTACTTACATGTCCAACTATCTTTTCGCCTGGTGGCAAAATGATTATCAAAACTTGGGCGCAACTCCTTCGCCTTTTATCCACTACTGGTCTTTAGCAGTAGAAGAACAGTTCTATTTGTTATGGCCGATTTTTCTTATTTTTCTTGCTCGCAAAAGTAAGCGCGCAGTATTTATTGGAATTGCTGCGTCGACGGCCGCATCTCTCATTCTTTCAATTTTCTTTACACAATTAACTCCCATTTGGGCGTTCTACTCATTACCAACGAGAGCATGGGAGTTGGGTTTTGGAGCTTTACTGGTTTTCTTACCGACAACTGCATTCAAGAATAGAGTCATCCCGTGGCTTGCAATAGCTGCATTGATTTATTCCGTTTTAAATTTCAACGAAAACACGCCCTTCCCAGGAAAAACCGCTTTGTTGCCGGTGTTAGCAACTGCTCTACTGCTAGCAACAGTCAAGTATTGGCCACCGGTATTTAATGCATTAAGCAATAATCGATTAAGTCAATGGCTTGGATCAATTTCATATCCACTGTACTTGTGGCATTGGCCCGCGCTTGTTCTTCCAAGTGTGGCTTTAGCGCGACCTTTGAATTTTGTCGAGAGAATTCTCTGCATTTTGTTGACAGTACTCCTAGCTGACTTGACTAGTAGATATGTTGAACAACCGATTCGATATAGCAAAATCAATGCACGTGCCACATTTACGGGGGCAATTGCCATAACCATAATCTCTGCGTTAATGGGGATTACAATTAGTTCTACTGCTTCATCTGTCATTACAACAAGTGGAGCCACTGTACAAAAGTTTGACTTTGCTCGCGTAACAGCAAAACCTAAGGTAAATGACGATAAATGCCACGTGACACATGGCGGCTCAGTTTCTGGATCATGTACATATGGCGATTTGAATTCCAAGGTTACGATTGTGCTCTATGGTGATTCTCATGCAGCGCAATGGTTTCCTGCTTTGGAAAAACTGGCGAATAAATACAGTTTCAAACTGATCTCATTAACCAAATCTGCCTGCCCTTCTACAGACTCTATACGCCCAGATGATGGCGCATTCAAAATGGCAGATTGTGCGAAATGGCGTAAAAATTCTTTAAAAAGAATCGCACAAATACATCCCAAGGCGGTGATTGCAAGCAGTTTTCAATACTTCACTCCCCCTGCTGGTTACACGGACTGGAATAAATGGTGGGACGATGGACAACGTAAATTGTTGGCAGAGGTATCTAAATCAACTGCGCATCCAATTTACATAGGTGATACTCCCCACCCACGCGAAAATATTCCGGATTGCTTATCCACTCGCGCAGCACAAAGTTGTGACTCGACCCGCAAAAGTCCGCTTCGCATTGTTCCCGGGTTTGAAGGTATTGATCCCACCCCGTGGCTTTGTGCAGCTATTTGTCCAGCGATTATCGATGGCATCGTTGTCTATCGCGATGCATCTCACATCTCAGTAGATATGTCTATGGCTCTAGTACCAAAATTAGAAGCGGCGCTTAAAAGTAAGGGGCTGTTTTCATAACTGTGTGGCAAGATGCGCTCCATGGCTGAATTGATTTACTACTGCGGAACAATGGATAGCGGTAAATCGACGTTGGCACTGCAAACGGCCCATAATCATCAAAGTCGCGGTCGAACTGGATTAATTTTTACCAATAAGGACCGTGCCGGTGTCGGGGTGATTTCTTCAAGACTTGGTTTATCTAGTCCGGCAATAGAAGTGCACCAAGATTTAGATCTGCACAAATTCGTTGTTGATTCTCTTTCAGCTGGTGATCGAATTGACTACATCATCTGTGACGAAGCCCAATTTTATGAAAGTGTCCAAATTGAACAACTTGCACGCATTGTCGATGGTCTAGGCATTGATGTATATGCCTTCGGAATTCTTACAGATTTTCGAACGGCACTTTTCCCAGGTTCAGCTCGCTTAGTTGAGTTAGCCGACCGAGTCAACACATTACAAGTAGAAGCTCTTTGTTGGTGCGGTTCACGCGCTACACATAACGCCCGAACTGTGGGTGGCGTGATGGTAATCGAAGGTGAGCAAGTAGTTGTGGGAGATGTTTCTCCAGGCAACGAAGTTGGATACGAAGTTCTTTGTCGCAGACACCACATGCGCCAAGTTACAGCGCGCGCATCTAGAGCGGGTCACGTATCATCTCAACCACTGCCGTTTAAAGAATAATCAGAAATAAAGGAGAACAAGTGAAGGTTCGCGGATTAGCTGCACTGGAAGCAAAGAGTCAACTGGTTGCTCATGAATTTACTCGCCGTGATTTAGGCTCACATGATGTCGGCCTTTCAATTTCATTTGCCGGTATTTGCCACTCCGATATTCACCAGGCCCGCGAAGAGTGGGGTCCAGCGATTTTCCCAATGGTTCCAGGCCATGAAATAGCTGGAATCGTAACTTCAATCGGCAGTTCAGTGACAAAGTTTAAAGTAGGAGATCGCATTGGCGTAGGAGTTTTCATCGACTCATGTCGCACCTGCGCCAATTGCACTAGTGGATTGCAGCAATATTGCTTAGAAGGTATGACTGGTACGTACAACACTCTTGAACGTGATGGAAAGACCGTGGCTTATGGTGGATACTCCAACGGATTTGTAATCAATGAAGACTATGCAGTTCATATTCCGCAAAATCTTGCGCTAGAAGGCGTTGCACCATTGTTGTGTGCTGGAATCACTTTATATTCACCAATTCGCAAATGGGGCGTGACCAAGGATTCAAAAGTTGCAGTGATGGGTCTAGGTGGTTTAGGCCACATGGGTGTTAAGTTCGCCGCAGCGCTAGGTGCTGAAGTCACAGTTTTGTCACATTCATCAGCTAAAAAAGTCGATGCCTTGGCGATGGGCGCAACTCATTTTGTTGATACTAGTAGTCCAAATGCGCTTGATCCCCTAAAGAAATCTTTCGATTTGATTCTCAATACCGTGAGCGCCCCATTGGACATTAACCTGTATCTCAATCTTCTTAAGTTGGATGCAACGCTGGTAGTAATCGGTTTACCAGGAGAAGCTTATGCAGTTAACCCAGGAACTTTATTAGATGGCCGACGCCGCCTTGCCGGTTCAATGATCGGTGGCATTTCTGAAATGCAAGAGATGTTAGATTTTTGTGACGAGCATTCAATTGTGAGCGATGTAGAAGTCATTCAAGCAGATTACGTAAATACCGCCTACGAACGAACTGTCGCAAGCGATGTTAAATATCGCTTCGTCATAGATGGTACTAGTTTTTAGGCAAATACATGAACGAGCGCTGCAAGCGCAGGGGCAATAGCAAGGGCTGGAAGTAAATTACCTACAGCAACATGCTTAATGTTAAGCAACCGCAAACCTATACCTATCAACATTATGCCGCCAACAATCGTCATTGCATCAATCTGATATCCGCTTAGAATTTCACCGAGAGCTAAACCAATCACTGTCCAGAACCCTTGGTATATACCTACTGGAAGTGCAGCAACTGCTACGCCCCAACCCAAGGAAGATGCAAAAGCCATGGACGCAAAAAAATCGAGAGAACTTTTTAGTAGAAGCTGATCTATTCCATTGCCCATACCATCGCTGATACTTCCCAGAATCGCTAAGGGACCAATCGCAAAAAGCAGTGAAGCTGAAACAAATCCCTCTACGAAAGTACTTTCCTTTGAAGCTTTAAATCGCTTGCGCAGATTCTCGCCAAGCTGATCCAAGCGATCCTCTAACTTCAGAGCAGATCCGATTAACCCACCAGTTAATAACGAACCAAGGACAACTAAAAGTGGCCAACCTTGAGGAAGTGATTGGATAAATCGTTCAGACCACATAGGAATCAGTGCTGACGCTGCCCCTAATAATGTGGCTAAACCTAAGACATCGGTTAAGAGTGTTCGAGTTTTAATTCCCAAGCGGTGGCCAATTAGTATTCCCAGGCTTGCTCCACCAATCACGGCAACAAGATTTATAAAAGTACCTACACCTGGAAACATTGTTGAAGAATAGCCTGCCGATTGATATTAAATTCCATTAGACTCCCCCGATGTCATCGAATCCTTTTATGGAGTTTCTGCGTCCACACCGAACTGTTCCCGTGACTTCATGGACGGCTCATTCACGTTGGGATCTTTCATTTCTTCGAGTAGTTATTCTATTTTTTGGGCTTTTTCTTTTTGGTATAGGTGATGCCTTTGTCATTCAATCAAATATTGGAAATGGTCCTTGGTCAGTTCTGGCCCAAGGAATTTCAAGAAACCTAAATATTTCGATGGGTTGGTCAACTTTTGGAATCAGCGCTTTAGTCCTTTTGGCATGGATTCCGCTTCGTGAAAATCCAGGTTTTGGAACTATTTCAAATATGGTGATCATTGCATCAGCGATTGAGGTTGGAGTTCTAACGATTCCACTTCAAACAAACTATGCAATGGGGATAATTTTTGCTCTTATCGGAATTGGTATGGTCGGAACTGCCTCAGCCCTTTACATAACCTGCGGCCTGGGTTCAGGTCCTAGAGATGGGTTGATGACGGGCATTCATCTTAGAACCGGTATCCGAGTTGGACGTGTTCGATTAGCCATTGAAAGTTCGGTTTTCGCGCTGGGATGGATCTTGGGCGGAACTGTAGGCCTAGGTACGTTGCTTTTTGCTGGGTTAATTGGCCAATCTGTTGCCGTAGCCCTTGGTGTCGTTTCCCGCCTTACTTCCAAGTAACTACTACCCTAAAACTATTCCCTCGGTCTGTGAGCCGTCATTTCACACGGGGTCGCAAACACCCCCGTTAACAAAATCAGGAAGGTCCTCATGCTCGAAACTTTCTTTAAAATCTCAGAACGCGGATCCACAGTGGGACGCGAAGTTCGAGGCGGTCTGGTCACGTTTTTCACAATGGCCTACATCGTTGCACTCAATCCACTCATCATCGGCCTTGCAAAAGACGCTGACGGTAAGTTCATTGGTGGCGGAGACGCTCCCAACCTGGCACTAGTTGCGGCAATGACTGCGCTGATGGCCGGTCTATTAACTATTTTGATGGGCGTTGTTGGTAACTACCCACTTGCGCTAGCTACTGGTCTTGGACTCAATACTTTCGTAGCGGTGGGAATCGCTTCGAAAATGACGTGGGCTGACGCAATGGGTCTTGTTGTACTTGAAGGTTTAATCATCACGGTTCTTGTGTTGACCGGTTTTCGTACCGCAGTATTTAAGGCTGTGCCACCTCAACTAAAGATTGCAATCTCTGTTGGAATCGGTCTATTCATTGCCCTCATTGGCCTTGTTGATGCTGGCTTTGTGCGCCGCACATCTTCTGGTCCAGTTCCGGTAACGCTTGGCGATGGCGGAACTCTTGTTGGTTGGCCAATCATAGTTTTCGCTTTCGGTCTTTTCTTAACTATCGCTTTGATGGTTAAGAAAACAAAAGGCGCAATCCTTATTGGAATCGTGCTTGCAACTATTTTGGCGGTCATTGTTGAAACTGCCTTCAAAATCGGCCCGAACTTTGATGGTGCTACTGGAAATGTGAATCCAAAAGGTTGGGGACTCAATGTTCCAGCTATGCCTGATTCTGTTGTAGCAACACCTGATTTTTCACTTTTCGGACAGTTCAATCTATTTGGATCACTCGATCGTGTTCCACTGATTACTGTGATCTTGTTCGTTTTCACACTTCTACTCTCAGATTTCTTTGACACTGTCGGAACTGTGACTGCGATCGGGCATGAAGCGGGATTGATTGACAAAGATGGAAATGTCCCAAACAACGATCGCATCTTGCTCGTCGACTCTATTGCAGCCGTTGCTGGCGGCGCCGGAAGTATTTCCTCTAACACTAGCTACATTGAATCTGCGGCCGGTGTAGGTGAAGGTGCACGTACTGGCCTGGCATCTGTTGTAACTGGGTTGTGTTTCTTGCTCACAACTTTCCTTGCACCACTTGTAGCAATAATCCCTTACGAAGCGGCAACACCAGCTTTGGTAATTGTTGGTTTCTTAATGATGACTCAAATCAAGTCAATTGACTGGGATGATTATGGAATTGCTATTCCAGCTTTTCTTACAATTATCTTGATGCCATTTACTTACAATATTTCTGTAGGTATTGGCGCAGGCTTTGTCTCTCACGTGGTAATTCGTGTGATTCAAGGACGCCGCAAGGAAGTACACCCACTTCTAATGCTCGTCTCTGGTCTGTTCATGATCTACTTCCTTTCATCACCAATTAATAGTTGGATAGGTTAGGAAAGATTTATAAATAAGCCCCGCAGAAAAATCTGCGGGGCTTATTTTTTACCAATTAATGAGCGATTTATTTTGCTTAGCCAGAATGTGATTAACCCGCGAAAAAGGGCGCGAAGCAAAAAATCCACGATACGCCGAAAGTGGGCTTGGGTGTGGCGATTTAATTACTAGTTCGTCGCTAAAAAGATGACTTAAATCAGCGCTCTTATTTCCCCAAACGATTGCAATGACTTCGAGCTCGGCCAAAATTTTGGCAACCTCATCGGTAAAACTCTGCCATCCAATATTTGCATGGGCCAAAGATTGACCTGGAACGGTTGTGAGAATTCGATTAAGTAAAAATACGCCTTGATCGCTCCATTGGGTTAAATCTCCATCACTTTGCCTAACTATTCCCAAGTCGCTCGCTAACTCCTTATAAATGTTGCGAAGAGATGCCGGAATTTTTCCTGTTGATGAGGTGATTGAGAAAGCCAACCCCATTGCATTGCCTGGGGTTGGGTATGGATCTTGTCCAAAAATAACCACCTTAACTGCCGAAGGAGGGATGTGAAATACCTTCATTACATCGGAATGGCTTGGCACAAACGCTTGGATTTTTAACTCTGACTCAATACCATCTAAAGAAGTTTTTGTATGAGCTAGAGCAGCTTGCCACTCCGGATGCATTTGATGAAAAAAATCCATTACAAATCCTTAGCCAACCGAGCGTGCAAAAAAGCGCCCTTCTTCGTGAGTTACTTGAATAGGCACAGCAAAAATAGTTGAGATATGTTCGGTAGTAATCACGGACTCGATGGGTCCTGACACTGCGATCTGTCCATCTTTAATCAGTAATGCGTGAGTAGTACCGATAGGAATTTCTTCAATATGGTGAGTAACCAAGATTGTTGCTGGAGAAGAAGGATCTGTAGAGAATTGGGCAAAACGCCTGAGAAGGTCTTCTCTGCCACCCACATCTAATCCACCTGCGGGCTCATCGAGTAATAAAAGCTCAGGGTCAGTCATCAGCGCACGGGCTATTTGTGTTCGTTTCTTCTCACCTTCACTCAAACTCCCATAAAGGCGATCGCCAAGGTCGCGAACACCAAAAGTTGTCAGTAACGCAATAGCCCGGGATTCATCCCAAAGGTCATAGTCCTCATTCCATCTACCTAAAATTGCATAGGCTGCGGTAAGGACTACATCTCTTACTTTTTCATCGTGAGGAATATCGTCGGCAATTTGAGCACCACAAATTCCAATGCGAGTACGAAGTTCGAATAAATCAACGTGACCCATTTGCTTATTTAGTACAAAAACATCTCCTCGGGTGGGGAAAATTCTCGTAGCAAGTAGTTGCAGTAACGTTGATTTGCCTGCCCCGTTGGGTCCAAGAATTACCCAACGCTCACCAGCTTTAATTTGAAAATTTATTGGTCCTAATATCGTATTTTCGCCGCGACGAACCGAGACATCTCTAAGTTCAAGTACCGGTTGCATCGTCATAGAGCAAAAAGATAGCGGGTTAATGCTCCATTTCCTCGAATTACTGGCATCGGTCCCCTGTGATTTTGCGTTAATCTTGCCTTCATCATGAGCGATTCACCTATTGCGGCACAATTTACTGGCCTAGTGCTTCTTAGCGGAGTCGATAAGCCGGGAATAACCCAAGCGCTTTTTAATACGCTAGCGCCCTTCAAAATTAGCATTTTAGACATTGAGCAGGTCGTGATCAAAGATCGCTTGATTTTGACAGTTCTTATTTCACTCAATCCTGATCACCAAGAAGCCATTGAGGAAGATTTACAAAAAATAGCGTCTGAAATCGGTGTAGATATTGCAACACTGTATTCAGTTACCGAAAGTGGTTTTATAGTCAGTAAACAAGGGCTGATTCATGTAGTTGTATTGGGCAAAAAAATCACTCCTCTAGCAATCGCCTTAATCAGTAGCGCAATTGCGTGCCAAAATTCAAACATAGAACGCATCTTCAGGACCGCATCTTCGCCAGTATTAGCAATAGAGTTTGTTGTTTCAGGTAGTTCGCAAGCAGAGTTAAGTCAGCTGTTAACTCCCATCGCTGCGGTACATTCAATAGATATTGCCGTCCTTCCAGGCGGTTCCATGCGATACGCCCGTAAACTTGTTCAATTAGATGTTGATTCCACATTGATTGCCCAGGAAGTTATTGAACTACTTGCTGCTAAGGCCGGCGCCGGCGAAGAAGTGAAAAAGATTACTGATGCAGCCATGCGTGGCGAATTAGATTTTGCCGAATCTTTAAGAGCTAGGACCGCACTTTTACGAGGTTTGCCAGAATCAGTAATTTCCGAAGTTCAAAAGGAGATATCTCTAACACCTGGAGCAAGAAATCTTGTTGCAACTCTAAATAAACTTGGCCACTCGGTGTCAGTAGTTTCTGGTGGTTTTATCGATGTTATCGAACCTTTACTTAAGGATTTAGAGATTAAACATTACAAGGCTAATAAACTTAAAATTGAGGATGGGTTGTTAACGGGTGAAATAGAAGGCGAAATTATTGATCGTGCAGCAAAAGCGACAGCGCTTCGTGATTTTGCAAATGAACTTGGTATCAATATGTCACACACGATTGCCATTGGAGATGGGGCAAATGATCTAGACATGATCGCCGCAGCGGGTTTTGGAATAGCTTTTAATGCCAAGCCAGCGGTTAAAGCTGCCGCTGATAGTGCCATTTCAGATCCGTATTTGGATTCAGTTCTTTACTTGCTCGGTATTACTAGTCAAGATAGTGAAGAATAAAAGCTTTAAAGCCGGCAGGCATGGATATCAGTTACCAAAATTCCGCGTGCGCCCACTGCCCAAAGTTCATCCATTACTCGATTAGTCTCTTTCCGCGGCACCATTGCCCGGACTGCTACCCAGTCCTGATTTTGTAAAGGCGAAATTGTCGGCGACTCTAAACCTGGTGTAATTGCGCAAGCTTTATCTACTAAGTTCTTAGGAATGTCATAGTCGAGCAACACATATCTACGTGCGGTAACGACTCCTTGAAGTCTGCGAATAAGAATTTCTAATTCGGCAGGAATTGGTTGACCTTGTCTAGAAATTACTACCGCCTCACTGAACAAGATCGGATCTCCGAAAATCTGTAAACCCGCTTGTCTAAGAGTATTTCCAGTACTCACTACGTCGGCAATAAGGTCAGCTACGCCAAGTCGCACGCTACTTTCGACTGCGCCATCCAAGCGCACCACTTCGGCTTCTACGCCAAGTGTTGCCAAATGTTTTGAAACAAGGCCTGGATAAGCAGTTGCCACTCGTTTTTGGGCGATATCACCAATGCTCCATTGATGATTATTTGGTCCAGCGAATCGGAATGTTGATTCACCAAAATTTAATTCAAGTAGTTCCACGGCAGGTGCATCAGAATCGATGAGCAAATCTCGACCTGTGATCCCAGCTTCTAACTCCCCCGAACCAACATAAATGGCGATATCTCTAGGGCGTAGATAATAGAACTCAACTCCATTATCAGCATCAACTAGAACCAAATCTCTACTGTCACTGCGTTGGCGATAGCCAGCTTCTTTGAGAATTGCAATCGATTCTTCAGACAAAGACCCTTTATTCGGAACGGCAACTCTTAACATTTGTATACTCATTTCATCTACAGGTATGTATAAACATCGTTAAGGGATAGTCCGCGTGAAATCATGAGTGTTTGTAAATGATAGAGAAGTTGTGAAATTTCCTCAGCTAGAGCTTCGTCACTTTCGTGTTCTGCAGCTAGCCAAACTTCGCCAGCCTCTTCGAGAATCTTCTTACCGATGGCATGCACTCCTGCATCAAGGGCCGCTACGGTTCCTGAACCCTCTGGGCGAGCTATGGCAATCTGATTGAGCTCGTCCCAGAGAGATTCAAAAGACTTCATGTACACAGTTTACTAGAACACAGAGTTATGCGGTGGCCAATTTCTCCTGTTTGGAGATTTTCAACCATGATACAAAGCCCCAAATGACAAACGGTAAGTAGATCGCATAGAGAGTGCCAGTTGGGTAGTAGCCATTCTTAAACGCAAAGGGCACACCTACTAAGTCGACGGCAATCCAAACCAACCAAAATTCAACATATCCCCGACTCATTCCATATGTAGCCAGAGCGGTACCCGTAAAGATCCAAGTATCTACAAGCAGCCAAGTTCCTGACTCGCCAAGAGCCTTAAATATCTGCATCGAAACAAAGAAAAAGATAATGATTGCGGGGATCAGAATCTTTTTCTCAGCTGTAGTTGTCCATCTCGGATTAACTGCGGGTTGCTCGCTACCGTTAGCTCTGCGGTGATGTGCCCAACGAATCCAACCGTAAACGCTAACGACAATAAGTAATAGATTTCGACTCGCCTGGCCATAAAAATTTGCTGAAGGTTGATCGGCGTAAGCAAAGACTGCTCCCAAAAACACCGTAAAAAGAAGGGCGTCGCCGATAATTCCAACTGGCCAGGCCGCAACTTTACGACGCATGCCCAAAATTGCACTTGTCAGACCTAGTACTCCACCGATAATTTCGCGAAGAGGTATCGATTTACTTCCAAAATGAAGCGTACTTTCAAATAACCATTTAATGAGTGACACTGTTGATCCTTCCTAGTAGAAAAGCTCCAGGAAGCAACGAGGAATCGCCAATGCGCAATAGAGCGCAAGAGCAAGACCTGTCCCTTTATCCAGACTTTAACTGTCGGTTTTGGAGTTACACCAAATCAACCGATCAATGG
>CAINSH010000044.1 GCA_903852955.1 uncultured Actinomycetes bacterium
ACCAGTTGTTGCTGGAGCGATTGATATGACAACACTTCGTGTTAACGAGCATGTACGTGCAGCAGTAGCAGCTGGCATTGACGGAATTGTTATAACTGCGCCGTTTTATGCTCGTACCCACCCAGAGGAAATTGCACTGCATTTCAGATTAGTCAAAAAAGAGTGTGGCGATGTTCCTCTATACGCGTATGACATCCCTGTTGCGGTAAATGGCGTAAAACTTGAAACTGCTACAGTGCTAAAACTTGCTAAAGAGGGTGTTATTCAAGGACTTAAGGACTCTTCCGGCATTGATGCTGGAATCAGAGCGGTTGTACTTGGAGCTCAGCAAATGGGACTAAATGAATTTGTAGTTCTTACTGGCTCTGAACTAACTGTTGATTCAGCTTTGATGGCTGGTGCACATGGCGTGGTTCCAGGTGTTGGAAATGTTGATCCAGCTGGCTACGTAAAAATCTTCGACCTGGTAGCTGCTGGTGATTACAAAGCTGCGCGGGCAGAACAAGAGCGCCTGACTGAAATGTTTAACTTAATTTATGTTGGCAATTTGTCACGTATGAGCTTCGGCGCATCAGCACTTGGAGCTTTCAAAGCTTCACTTAAGCATCTTGGAATCATCGAAGATGCCCGTATGGCACCACCTCAGATTGCCCTTAACTCGGACGAGGTAGCTGCAGTCATTCCATTCCTAAAGAATGCGGGACTAAAAGTTAAATAATGAACCAACAGGTTTTAGCTGTTCGTGGTGTTGGTGGATATAGGCAATACCGAATCCCCGCTATGGCAGTTACTACCTCTGGTCGGATTATCTCAATTTATGATGCGCGGGCAGATTTTGATGATCTGCCTGGTCCGGTAGATCTGGTAATCCGCACTTCAGACGACAACGGCGCTTCTTGGTCAAAGCAAGAAGTATTTCGTCAACATGAGGGTGTCTCTGGCTTTGGAGATGCCAGCATTGTTATCGATCCTAGTTACGGAAAACAAGGCCGCATAATTGTTTTATACCAATGGACGCGCATTGCCGGATTTTTCGAAAGCACGTCAGGCACTGATTTAAATGATCCTTTGATTGCTCACATTGCCAGATCTATTTCTGATGATGATGGAGTTACATGGCGGCACGATGTAATTACAGATCAATTAAAAGATGCGAGCACGCTTGGAATTTTTGCAACATCAGGGATGGGCGGAAGAATCTCTAGCGGGGAATTTCCAAGCAGATTGCTGCAAACCTTCGTTTTACGCAACAAATCAGAGCTTTTGTCAGCAATCGGATACAGCGATGATCATGGTGAGAACTGGAAACTAGGAGCCAGGATCGTGGGCGGAAATGAAACCGCTATTGCAGGACTCACTGATGGATCTGTTCTTATTCATTCGCGAGCAACTCCTCACCGTATTTCAGGCAGATCAATCGATGGCGGAGTCTCCCTAACCGTTCTTGAGCCAGATCTCGCATTACCTGACCCAAGCGATAACGGATCCCTTGCCGTTTTATCAAGCGGCGATGTCATTTGTACTCATAACCACGATCCTGATTTACGTAGAAATACAGTGATTAAGAGATCTACAGATGCCGGAAGAACATGGACTTCTGGTATCTGCATTGAAGCCGACAGTTCTGCATATTCAACAGCGTGCGAATTAGTAGATGGAGATATCGGCGTGCTTTATGAACGAAACGCTTATCAAGAGATTGTCTTTGTGAAGTTTTCCAAGAATGAATTTCAACCAATTGACAGCTTTATTAACCAAACTGAACAGTCAATGGATATCGAATTTACTGTAGTGCCTAGATATATCAGGCCAGCCAGAAATCAAGAAGTTGAAGCACAACTTACAAATGCGCCAACAGTCCCGGAAGTAAATATGAATATTTTTAACATCAAGGAAAGAAAAGAGGTTGGCACAGCAGGTGGAACAACAAGTGGTGATTCACTTTTTACTACCGAGGAACTGGACAAGATTCTTGGTCCAATCAAGCCAGGCTTACACGAAGGTGATGAAGTTAGATTTAGTGCCAGAATTTCAAATCAATTGTCGTGTCCAGTCGTGGATCTAAAGATCACAGATCGATCTGGAAAGATAATATGCGAGTTTGATTCCATCACCGCCGGAAGCAAGGAATGTCTTTTAGATATCCGGCAAAAAGTCACAAGTGATGATGTAACCGGTGGGTCTGCGCGCTTTGATTTTGAACTAACTGGGCGAAATGCTGATTCGGAGAAGTTTAAGAAAAAAGTCATTAGGGAGATTCCGACTACTTAAGTGAAGAACGTGTTCAACCCTTATTGGACGCGTCGCAAGCCTTCTTTGATTGCTGCTTCAACTTCGGCAATCTTTGAATCTGAGACTGTGATTGTTTCAATAAGTGGGCTAATTTCATTCCAGTCCAACTTTGGATTTATCGGAGTTGGACTAATTGCTTTTACATCTGCGCCTAAAGCGTAATCAATGTATTTAATTCCATCACCGTGTACATATTCCTCAAAGCCCTTGAATACAACGAGTGCACAAGGGATTCCATAGCTTTGACAAGTTATTAACACGTGCATGGCACTAGTTACAACACTGTCATACTCATTAAGTTTCTTGATAAACGAAACTATTTCATCGGGGTGCGAAAGCAGAACAGATAACTCGTCAAAATTACTTGGCAGGATTACTGGAGCCTGTAAGTGCGTGTGATGACGTATGAGTGCAACTCGTCCATTGGTTGCGCCTCTAGTTAGTGGCAAAATCTTTGCCAGTACTACTCCTGGATCACCAAAGTTCTCTATTTTCGGCCCGCCTGATTTAGCTAGCAAATCGGCTGTATGAGGCCCTCGCACCGAAACATAGTCCGCTTTCGGGTTGAGCGGATATTTAAATGAGCTCACACCGGTTCCAACAACAACAGAGTTACTCTTTATGAATCGACCTACAGAACCAAGGCCCACTATATGTTTCTTGATAACCCGGCTCGTTAAACCTTGGAAAATAATTTTATTCTCGGTGTAATGACTAAAGATGTACGGCGTCAGCCAATCACCATAATTTCCAGGATATGGATTTTCCCACCAAGAAAGATAAATTCTCTTTTCGCCCGGCTTTGAGGAGTAACTCAAATAGCTAGACGCTGCTTTAATCGCTGCATTTTCATTTCTAGTCGGCAGCGTTGTGCTCTGTAGGATCGCGAAAGAGCTATTGAATTTCTCGGCATCGCCTGCTTTACCAGCGGCAACAATCTCTCCGATTATCTTGCTGCTGACGTTATGATGTTTTTTACCAGTTAAAAATCCAGTAACCCCTGATGCATCCACAACAGACCGTGCTTTATTCGACAAGTCTTCAGGCAATTTCTCTTCCACAACCTGTGCAAATTTTAGGAGCTCTTTCTTTAGCCCAAACTTCTTCTTTCTATTATTTCCTTTATGTTGTTCAACTTTATTTTTGAAATTATCAACTTGACCACTCGATCCAAATCTAAAGAAGACCTCATGGCCATCTAGTGACCCCCGCCCCTTATCAACGGCGCAATTCGAAGGGATTATCTGAAAGGTCATATTTGGCGAGACAGATCGCCATGCAGCCTCAAAGAAGAAGTCATCTGTGGCTTTAACGGTAGCCACTGCTTCAAACTCGGCTGCTGCAGCGATCATTCCTCGCGCTTGGGCCGTTGTGTTAATTCCCCAAAAACAAGGCTCCCAAAAACGTCCGCGTCTTTCATAACCAATGTTTACTGGTGAACTAAAGCCACGCTGGAATCCAATGATGTCTGCTGTTGAATGAAGAATGAAGTCAGGGATAGAAAATATTTCACAATCAACATCTATCCAAAAAACTTTCTTATCTGGATTTGCCGCGCAAACTTCAGCGATAAATCCAACTTTCTTACGGCAAATATCTGCCCAATCATCACCTGGTTTCTTGGCGATTTCGCGCAGCTCATAAGGAATACCTAGTGATTCGAGATTAGCTTTAAGTCTGGCACCGTGGCTCTTGTAATAGTCATCGCTAGTATAAAACGAGCAAACTATTGCATTTGTTGCGACTTGATTAGCCATTTCTACCTTCTCGACCTTACTAGCTCTGAAGTATCACTTAAGCACGATAGGTTACCGCTTGTGAGAGGAAATATCGCTCCTCAAACTCGAATAACTACCGTGGTTTTGTGTAACTTTGGGATCAATTACTGTAATTGTAACGTCTGCCAACTTGAGGAATAATTAACAAATGCTAATAGTGGCCAAAGAGTTGGTGTACGCGGTAAAAACTTTATTCACAACAACTCGCGATCGACTCATCCTTATAGGTTTAGTTCTAATTGCGGCCATGATTTCCGTTTCAGAACTAGCGGTCGCAAAGTTATTTACAAAAATAATTGACTTTGAAAAAAGTATGAGCACAACAAATCTAATAATTTTGATCGCT
>CAINSH010000045.1 GCA_903852955.1 uncultured Actinomycetes bacterium
CCAGTTGGCTAATTCTGCCGCAAATGGGTCCAGTCCCATGGGTCCAATTTTGAGGGCATAGGTGTGGAACTTCTTAAGCGAGAACTCACTTCCCAAGCGGGCCTTGGCATCTTCTCTAGCCTTCATCCAAACGCGCTCGCCGACTTTGTAGGAGATCGCTTGGCCTGGCCAACCTAAGTAGCGATCAGTTTCACTACGTGAATGATCTTCATCGAGTAAGGCTTGTTCATTGAGTAGCTTGCGGGAACTTTCTGCATTCCACACATTGCCATCAAAATCTGTATAGCCAAGGTGCATTCCGATATCAACAACGATTCGCGCTGCGCGCAAAGCTTGTCCGGATAAATAACCCATTTCGATTCCTGGTTCATCAAATGCACCAAGCTCATTCATGAAGCGTTCGGCATAAAGCGCCCAGCCTTCGCCGTAACCACTTATCCAAGCCGCATTAATTTGAAAACGTGACAAGCGATCTTTTTCGATTGCAACTGTTGCGCACTGCAAATGATGACCCGGCACAGCTTCGTGGTACCACGTTGAAACTAAATGCCAACTACTCGCTTCATCTTTGCCCAACATGGGAATCCATGTTGTACCTGGACGAGATAAATCTTCAGACGGTGGGTTGTAGTACGGAGCAGATGCACTGCCTTCTGGCGCAAGACGCGCCTCACAAATCTTGATGCGATCATCAATTTCAAAATATTCACCATCCATGCGCTTTATCGCCGCATCAGTGAAATCCTGTAGGTATTTAACAACGTTTTCTTTACCTTTAATCACATACTTTGGATCTTTATCTAAGTGGTCGGCAACTTCACGAAGCGTCTTTGCACCAGGCTTAATCGCACCTGCAATTTCCCACATTCGCTCATTTATCGCTTTTAAATCGGCCATTCCCCACTCATAAGTTGCGCGCAAATCTAAATGTGCACCGGTGAAATAACGGGCCCATACGGCGTAGCGTTCAGCTCCAACCGCGTCATTAGGGTTGGCAATTGGCAGGTATTGATTCTTTAGGAAATCAGCAGTTTCCGCCGCAGCTTTCTCTGCAAGCTTTGCCTCTGCATGCATCTGCGCATACTTTCCTTCTGGATCAAAGTTTTTACACATCTGGCTAAATCCACCATTGGCATAGCTTTCAAGTTGTTCGATAACTCCACGGACTTGGCGTTGGGCGGTAGTTTTACCGCTCTTTGCAACCTCCATAATTGCGCCGGTCCAAGACTTAAAAGCACCATCAACGGCGGCAAGACGCTTAGCAATGTTGTCAAAATCTTCTGGAGTGTTTTTGGGCATTAATTCAAAAATTGAGCGCACATTCGACGGCGGAGAAGTTAAAACGTTCCATAGAACAAAAGACTCTTGGCTATCGTGTAATGCAAGTGAAGACTCCAAGCGTTCTTGCATAACTGTTTTCGCAATTCGATCTATCTCATCAATTGGTTGCATTGCCATTAATTTAGCCAAAGTCGCGCGAGTGAGCTCAGCTGACTTCTGTGCGCCTGCAATTGAAAAGTCATCAAGTTTGTCTTGATTTAACCCGTTACCCAAATAGGTACAGTCCATTGGGCTCAGCGCTGCTGAGTCATCGATAAAAGTGTGGCTAAGTTCGAAAATAGGAGATCTAAAAGTCATAGGAGATTCTAATCAGCGCGCCGCATATTTGTCGATACATGATGGCCCGATTAACTAGTACCCTCAACGTATGACGCAGCCACCTGTGGTCCCTCCAAAATTACGAGGTTGGTTTCACTTGGGTGCAACCCCGGCAGTCGTCATCGCCTCGCTAGTTTTGTTTATTCTCAGCAAACAATCTCTCAAATTTGCGGTCGCGATTTATTCGCTGACTGCAATTATGCTTTTTAGTGTTTCGGCTATTTATCATCGTGTTCCATGGGTCCCATCAAAAAAGAAAATATGGCGTCGCTGGGATCATGCAAATATTAATCTTTTAATCGCGGGTTCATACACGCCTTTTGCGGTTGCCTTACTCGAAGGACGCAGCCGTGACATCTTGTTGTTAGTTGTTTGGATTGGCGCGGCAGTTGGTGTTGGGCTGCGCGTTTTTTGGATCAATGCGCCACGTTGGCTCTATGTTGCAAATTATTTATTGCTTGGCTGGGTAGCAATCGTTTATACGCCAGCGCTTTATCGCGCTGGTGGTTTATGGGTTCTGCTTCCAATTTTGATAGGCGGCCTGTTCTATTCGATTGGCGCGATTTTCTACGCGCTTAAGCGCCCCGGGCGAGATGCCAAGTATTTTGGCTTCCACGAGCTCTTCCATATCTTCGTCCTGGCGGCCTGGATATCTCAATATGTAGCGATTTCTGTGGCGATTTACAGTAAGTAAGACCTTGCTCTAACCTAAGGCTCTGTTGTGAGTTGAGTTGCGAGGTGATGAGATGGCTGTAAAACACTCCTTCCTGAATTGGGTTGGCTTTAAAGGCAACGAATCTGAAGCGCCTTCATCTGTTGACCGCATCCGCGCATTGGAAGCAGAGTTAGCAGATTTAAAATCTCGTAGAGATATCACTGGATTAACTAAGCAAGAGTTCGAAATTCTTGCGACTGAAACTGCAATTTCAATGATCAAGTCCGCTCAAGCGCGCGAGAGTAAAGCTCAAGCAATTGCGACTCGATTAATTGCTGAAACTAATCGCAAAACTAAAGAAGAGATTGAAGCTGCTGATTCAAAGGCCCGTGCAATTTTAACTGGCGCTGAAACACGTGGCCACAAATATATTCAAGCTGCTGAATCAGAAGCTGAAGAAAAAATCGCTCAAGCTGAATCAGAGGCCGAAGAAAGAATTGCACAGGCCGAGTATGAAGCTGAAGCGCTTATTGCTAATAAGAAGCGCGAAGCAATTGCATTAACAACTGCGGCTCACCGTGAAGGAGAGCGAATCGTTAGTGAAGCTACCTCGGGAGTAACTAATTACCGCCAATGGCTAAATGGTGTCATGAATGAAGCTGAGCGTTTATATAAAATTCAAACGCAATCACTTGATGCAGCCGAGTCTGCAATACATCAATCCCGCACAAACCTTGAATCAGCCTTTACTCGTTTGGCTGACCTTCAGCGAAAAGTCATTGAAAACTTAAACCCAGATGACACGATCATCAACCCTGGGCCATTGCGTGTTTCAAGTGAGCGAACAAAGCCCGCACTTAGCGCACCAAAAAAGAGCGCTAAAAAAGCAGTGAAACCTCCCGCTGCGCGTAAGTAATTTAAAATGTCGATTCCCCGCGGTATCCGCTACATCCCTGCCATTGATGGCTTGCGTGCCGTTGCTGTAGTTGCAGTGATGTTGTATCACTTGGGATTCTCATGGATTCCGGGCGGATTTCTTGGAGTTGATCTTTTCTTCGTAATTTCAGGCTATGTAATTACTCGTTTGATTCTAGATTCAATTCAACGAAGTGAAGGCTTGGACTTGCGAGCTTTCTATAAGGCTCGAATAAGAAGATTATTCCCTCCCCTTGTTTTTGTAATTGTTGTGACAACTTTCTACATTGCCATCTGGGCACCGGAAACGATGCGCCGCTTTATCAGTGATAGCCCCTTTGCATTATTTGGAGGTATGAACTGGTGGCTAGTTTTCCGCCATACAGATTACTTTGATTCAATTTCTAGACCACCTTTGCTTCAGCACACATGGTCACTTGGTGTCGAGGCGCAGTTCTATTTACTGTGGCCATTAATTTTGTTACTGGTTCTGCGCCGTTTCGGTAAGAATAAAATTCCGGGAGCAGCGTTGTTCATTGCAGCGATTTCTGGAATCGCTCTATTGATAGTTTCTTTCGAAGTAGATGCGGCTAGTTCCTCCCAAGTTAGCCATGTTTATTTCGGCACAGACACTCACAGTATTGGCCTTTTCCTTGGCGCTGCCCTTGCCGTCAGTTGGATTCCACAAAACTTTCAAGAACAGGTAGACCGCCGGGCTCAGGATTTTATTGACGGGATAGGTGTTTTTGGTTTTGTTGGAATAATTGCAACATTTCTTCTGATCAACGAAAATGATGCAACGTTATATAAATTAGCTTTTCCGTTAGCGGGTCTATTTGGTTGCGCAATAATCACAAGCATTGTTCATCCGGCATCTCGCTTTGCGCCAATTTTAAGCAGCAGAGTTGCTGTTTGGATTGGTGAGCGCTCGTATGCGATTTATCTTTGGCATTGGGTGGTTTTTCAAGTTACTCGTCCAGAAGTTGACCTAGAAGGAATTTCTTGGGCGCTTCAAACTTTTAGAATTTTGGTAGTTCTTGCCCTTGCAGATATTTCATTGCGTTTTGTGGAACTTCCGATTCGAAGCGGCGCGATTGAATACTGGTTTAAAGGAATGAAATACCGAACACCTAATGTCCAGCGCAAGCAAAAAATAAGCGTGGCCGCAGCAATTGTTCTTCTATTTACGGCAATGTCGATCTTGAGTACGCAGGCAATTGCGCAAAGTGATAAACAGATGAGGGCAATTAAGGATCAACTTATGCAGCCCGAACAACCAACAACGATTTCACCATCAGAAGTTGGAGGTCTTTGGGTCACTGGGGACTCTGTGATTCTAGGAATTCGCTACGAATTAGAAACTCGTCAACATATTGCCCTTATCAACGCCCGTGTTGGACGCCAGGCCACTGAACTGCTTCAGGTAATGGGGCACGACAAAACTAATGTCACATCTTCGCCTGTAATATTTAATCTCGGTAACAATAATCGCCTAACCACTGATCAAGTTAAAGCGATATTTGAAGAAGTGAAAGAGCAACCCAGAATAATCGTAGTAAATACAGCTGTGCCCCGCAGTTGGCGTGAAGAGAACAATGAGCTGATTGCAAGAATCGCTAGAAGTTACGGGGCGAAGGTCATTGATTGGGCGGCAATTTCAAATGGACACCCCGAATATTTCGCACCTGATGGGGTGCATTTAGTTCCAACTGGTGTTCGTGCTTATGTAGATGCAATCATGGAACAAATTTAGTTTTGTTGCATAAAAAAACCCTCACCAGTTGGTGAGGGTTTTTTTACAAAACTCCTGTTATTTGAATTCACCTGGGATTCCAAAAACTGCCGCTGGAGCAGTTTGACCGTCAGAGTAAACTGATGAAACTCGGAACTGAGTCCAACCTGAATCACTACTCTTTGTTACGGACTGTGTTAATTGATCTGCTGGAACAGTTGCAATAGTTACCCAATCACCAGTTCCATTTGCGCGGATTTCAACGTTATAGCCAGTCAAACCATCCATTGCAGATGGTGCTAACCAGCGTAGCTTTAATCCATCGGTGCTCTTGAGAGCAACAAATTTAGTTGGCGCTTCTACGGCTGTTACCGCCGCTGAAGATTCTGAAGGTTCTGCAGTTGCTGACTCAGTTGGTTCTGCAGTAGCTGACTCAGTTGGTTCTGCAGATTGCGAGATCGAAGGCGCTGGGGTTGCTGATTCATCTGAGTCCGAACTAGATTTTGACCAAACAATCATTGCAACTAAAACAATTCCAACAACTACCGCAAATACAACCCGACTTGATGCACCTTGTTTTGCTGAAGGTGCTGATACTGATTTAGGTACAACGGGAGTTGCTGCAGGAGCTGGTGTAACTAGCGGACGAAATGATGTGACTTGTACTGTTGGGGCTGAAACTCGTGATGAAGAAGTTCTGCTGGCGCTTTTCTTAACTACGCGCTTTGCCGGAGCTTTCTTCGAAACCTTTTTAGCGGTGCTCTTTTTTACCGCACGCTTGGCAGTTGTCTTTTTAGCAGTAGTCTTTTTAGCAGCTGACTTCTTAGCAACTGTTTTTTTCGCTGCAGCTTTTTTTGCAGGTGCTTTCTTAGCAACCTTCTTTGCTGCGCTCTTCTTCTTTACGGCCACGTGAACTCCTTGGATAGCGGTGCGCACGCCAATAACGCGCGCTTATAGGCAAAGGTTACCCCAGGGTCCTCAGCATTTGGATGACATGTGGCGCAATTTCGCGAAGTGCCTTTCCGCGATGGCTTATCGAATCCTTTTCGGATGCATTCATTTGTGCGCTTGAAATACTCATCCCAAGCGGTGCAAAGATAGGGTCATAACCAAACCCATTTTCGCCAATGGGTGCATGAAGTATCCGACCCTGAAAAACGCCTTCTTCTACATGCTCTCGACCATCTGGCAGAGCTAACGCGGCAACGCATGTGAAATGTGCACCTCGATTTTCATCAGGGACTTGCATTAGCTGCCCAAGAATCTTTTCTAGATTCGCCTTGTCATCTCCATGAACTCCTGCCCAGCGAGCAGAGTAAATTCCTGGATCACCGTTTAAGGCATCAACGCACAAGCCAGAATCATCGGAAATTGCCGGTAATCCAGTAGCTCTGGCTGTGTAGTGCGCCTTAAGTAGCGCATTTTCTTCAAAAGTTTTACCAGTTTCTTCTACATCTATCAGGTCTGGGAATTGATCTACACCAACAAGATCTATTTCACCTGGCGCTAAAGAATCTAGAATTCTTCGAAACTCGACAATTTTGCCGTTGTTCCGCGTTGCTAAGACCAGAGTGTGCTTCACAAATTAACTCACATTACTTAGTTAATGAAGTTTTTTGCATTGCATTGAGTTCGGCGCAACCATTAACTGCTAAATCAAGAAGTTGATTTAGAAGCGCACGGTCAAACGGTTGGCCTTCAGCTGTGCCTTGAACTTCGATGAAGCGGCCATCGCCTGCAACAACAACATTCATGTCAGTTTCAGCCCGTACGTCTTCTTCGTAGCAAAGATCCAACATTGGAATACCATCAATAATTCCAACACTTACCGCTGCAACTGAATCACTGAGTGGATTAGCGTTTTCCTTGATGTGACCCTGTTTCTTAGCCCAAGCAATCGCATCCGCCAGCGCTACATAAGCGCCGGTAATCGCTGCAGTTCGGGTGCCGCCATCAGCCTGCAAAACATCACAATCGATAACTATTGTATTTTCACCAAGCTCTTTCATATTTACAACTGCGCGTAATGATCGGCCAACAAGGCGTGAGATTTCTTGAGTACGCCCACCTAATTTTCCTTTAACGCTCTCGCGATCTGAACGCGTATGTGTGGCACGTGGCAACATTGAATACTCGGATGTAACCCAACCGTTTCCTGAATCTTTTAACCAGCGAGGCACTCCTGGTGAAAATGATGCAACGCAAAGAACTCGAGTTTTTCCAAATTCAACTAGAACAGAGCCTTCGGCATGATCCAACCAACTGCGAGTGAATTTAATTTCGCGTAAATCATTTACTTGCCGTCCATCATTGCGTGCCATGTAGTGCTCCTATGTGTTGAACTTGCGTGACTTCTGGCCCTAGGAATCGACGTGCTAAGCCTTCAAAAGCTTGTGCATCGCCAGTTGCTAAGAATGTATGAGACGGTGGAACGCTTTGCGATTGACGCAGCAAATTATTTTCAACCAAAGTCCGATAGAGATCTTTTGCTGTCTCTTCAGCACTTGAAACTAACGTCACGCCGTCTCCCATTACGTATGAAATCACACCTGTTAACAATGGGTAGTGCGTGCAACCCAAAACCAAAGTATCTACTTTGGCAGCCATTATCGGCTCAAGATATTCTCTGGCAACTTTCGTGATCTCTGCACCTGATGTTTCACCACGTTCTACAAACTCAACAAATAATGGGCACGCGATAGATGAAATCTCTAACTGCGGTGCGGCTGCAAATGCATCTAGGTAAGCTTTTGAATCAATAGTTGCACGCGTTCCTATTACTCCAATATGTCCAGAACGTGTAGCTGCAACTGCACGTCTAACCGCAGGCTGAATAACTTCGATAACTGGAACCGAATAGCGCTCTCTTGCATCTCGAAGCATTGCTGCACTTGCAGTATTGCAAGCAATCACAAGCGCTTTAACACCTTTTTCAACTAGAAAATCTAGAGTTTCTAATGCGAATTCTCGGACTTCAGCAAGCGGACGTGGACCATATGGGCCTCTAGCCGTGTCACCGATATAGATAGTTGACTCGTTTGGCAGTTGATCAAGAATCGCGCGTGCAACGGTGAGCCCACCTACACCTGAATCAAAAATTCCAATTGGGGCATCACTCACAGCGTCAAGCCTACCCTGAGCCTTGGGTGAAAACTAAATACCTTCATCCATAAGCGCAACAATTAAGGATTCTTGCAGCCAACCCAACCAACTATAAACGGCGTAAACGCCACGCATTGGATCATCCGGTGCCAGAAGTTCTAATTCATCATGGCTATTTTGTTCAACATTTAATCGAACTCCAAGAGCCAATCGAATGTCATTCATTGCTCCAAGCCAATCATTTGCACCATCATGATCAACTTCGATAATTCCATCTATTGCACTCTTTAAACCCATTCTCATCGACATGGAGTGAGCATATTTTTTAGCTCGAAGTGTCGATTCGGTATATCGACGAAACTCTGCAGCATCTACTTGATCTGCATATGCGTTAGGCAATAAGCGCAGAAGAACTTCATCATCTGGTGGAGTGTCATGAGTTGTTATTCCCACCATTGCTGCAAGCGGGTCATCAACATGATTGTCAGTTCGTTCAGCTAAAAGTTCAATAATTTGTTCAACTAAATTAATTAATACTTCGCGTTCAGACTCTGAAAACTCAGCAACAAATGCGTTATCGCCATGGCGGTGAAAGCCATGCTGTTCATCAGAGTCATTATTTGTCATAGAGCTTGATCCCCACGTTGCAAAGTAGCCCACAACCCATACTCGTGCAGTCGGGCAACGTCATGTTCCATCTCTTCGCGACTACCAGTTGAAACTACTGCCTTACCCTCGGTGTGGACCTTCATCATTAATTCATGTGCTTTTTCGCGGGTGTACCCAAATAACTCCATGAGCACATACGTCACATAAGTCATTAAATTGACTGGGTCGTCCCAAACAATGGTGACCCAAGGTTTATCTCCATTAAAAATCTCTTTGATAGCTGCCTCAACTGCGCTATCAACTTTAGTGCTCTCATCTATTTTGACCATGGTTACCGCACTACCACCCAGAATTGTGAAGATAGAACTTGCTCAGTTTTTGTAGTTACTTGAACTCGCAACTTCACAACTCCTTTCTTGCTTTCAATTGCACTTAATTCAAACTCACCATTGCTTCCAGTCAAAGTAGAAGTGCCTATATTTTGCCACTTTCCGGCAGTAAGTTTCTGAAGCACCGCAGATTGGCCAGATAACTGAGGCAACAAGGAGCCTTTAACAATAAACTCTTGAAACCTTCGTACCGTGGTGGGTCTTTCAACTACAAGCCTAGAAAGCACAACGATTTTTGCTTCGCTACTTACCGATTCTGCTCTTTCCCAAGTACCTTCAGTTCGCAATCTAAATGATGCGGTACCTGCAATCTGTACAGGGATTATTACCGTGCCATCAATTCCAGAGTTAACTTCTAATACTTTGGTCCAAGCAGTTTCACTTTCACGCTTCATTTCAACGGCCACAGGGATCCCTACTGCTGCAGATTTATCTTTCAGCGTTAGGGATCCACGCAAAGTAAAGATGCCACCATATAAAACACTCTTATTCGTGATGTCTTCTACGGTCAATGAGTTGACCAAAGAATCTGGAGCAATCGACATCGCTACATTGCGCATAGCTAAAGTTGCAGTTGGATCTTCCATCCCCAAGGTCCAAAGCGCTGCACCACCTAGGCGATACTTAGCTACCAAATTCATTCGCTCTAAATAACTTCGATCATTTTGATACCAAACAGTGCGAGAAGCTGTGCAGGACGTTGCTGCACCTTTTGCTGTTAACCCATTGAAATTTTGTGAGTACGAATACGTAGCTTCACTAGTTTTTTCGTCAAATACAGGCGTTGCATTATCAATTGCTGCTTTAGTTACTGCGTAATTCATTCTAAATGTCGCAGCTTTTCCCCCTGCAACAAGTCCCGGCGGGGCAGATACTGGGCATGTTCCGGTGACTGACGTAATCCAATCTCGACCATATCCTGGTAAACCAATAAAAACTTTGGAAGCTGGCATGACTGAGATTGCATATTTTAAAGTTTTTTTGGTCCATGCGATTGGGCCGATTGGACCAGGTTTTGCAACGGAGTAGTCATACGTCATGATTCTTAAGCGATCAATACTTGTTGCAATTTCAGCCCATGAATAAACGTAGTATCCCTTCGCTTTTTCTGTAGGGTCAAAAGAATATGGCGCAGTAATAGATAAGAGTTTTTGCTGCGCGTGAAGAGCATTGCTTAACTCTTTTACAAAGAGAACCCAATTAGGCGCAGTCTTCGTCCATGTAGTGTTTCCATCAACAAAGGCAAAACCCTCAAAATCAAGGTCTACTCCATCAAAGGAATACTTATTAACTAAGTCAACAATAGATTTAACAATAGTTGTTCTAGTTTCAGGTTTTGCAAGGTACCCGGATAAAACTAGTTTTTCTGTTCCATCTGTAATTGTTGGAACTAACTTAAGACCGCTTTTACGCATTAAACAAATCGTGTCAGCAATTGGCCATGAAGGATTTCCTGTTGAGTAATCATCTCGAATTACTGTAGGACTCTTCAATGTGTACCAAAATGGCATAACTTCTTTCATTAAATCTTTGTTAGTAAAAAGATAAGAAGAATTAAGCGCCGCAAGATCTGTTGGTGAGTATTCGTTGTCCTCACAGGTTGTCGGTGAGTTTGGCGCTGGTGTTGCTGATGGCGTGATTTTTTGAATAAAAGGCATAACTGTTTTTACTGAATAATAAGGAATCCATCCGCTGACAATCGTTCGAGGTTGAATTTGATCAGCTATTGCATGAGGCGTGACTGCACTGGCCAGCGTAATAATTAAAGCAACAATTAAACTTCGCTTCATTGTTAATTATCTTCAGGTTCAGGCTTTAGGCCTGCGTAAATCTCTTTACACGTTGGGCAAATTGGATATTTCTCTGGATCTCTAGAGGGAATCCATTTTTTGCCACACAAGGCTCGGACTGCCTTGCCGGTTACCGCTGATTCAACGATTTTTTCCTTCTTCACATAATGCGCAAAGCGATCATGACCACCACCATCTTCTTGGAGGTCGGGTCTAGTTAAGAGATCGGTGTCAG
>CAINSH010000046.1 GCA_903852955.1 uncultured Actinomycetes bacterium
GAAGATGCAATTGAAAGCGAACTTGAACAAGCATATGAGATGATTTCTACATGAAGCTAATGGTGATCAATGGGCCAAATTTGGCCCGTCTTGATATTCGTGACTCATCTATCTATGGTGATTTGGATTACGACCAACTTAAGGCTCTCATTCAAGGCGCGGCCAAAAGCGCTGGTTTTGATGTTGAGGTTTTGCAGAGCAATGATGAGGCAGAGATTATCTCTTGGCTGCATAAAGCTGCCGATGAAAAGTGTCCGGTGATAATTAATCCAGCTGCATTTACTCACTACTCCTATGCAATTCGTGATGCCGCCGAACTAGTAAAAGCACCACTTATAGAAGTCCATCTCTCTAACCCGATGGCGCGAGAAGAGTTTCGTCATACGTCAGTAATTTCAGGTGTAGCAAATGGAACGATCGCCGGCTTCGGACCAAATTCCTATATTTTAGCGATTAATGCCCTCAAAGCCATGCTGGGATAGAGTCAAAACTTCACATCGGATACAGGTATCCTTTACACCTTGCCATTCACACCAGATGGCCTTTAAACAATCAAAGTTACGAGCGGAGTTTGAACTGTGGCAACAACAGCTGATCTAAAAAACGGAATTACTTTAGAAATCGAATCCCAACTATGGACTGTAGTTGAGTTCCAACATGTGAAGCCTGGAAAAGGACCTGCATTCGTTCGAACAAAGTTGAAGTCAGTTCTAACCGGCAAGGTAATCGATCGCACATTTAACTCTGGTGTAAAAATTGATATCGCTATCCTCGAAAAGCGCGATATGCAATATTTGTACAAAGAGGGCGATGATTTTGTATTTATGGATAGCAAGACATATGACCAGATGACGATTTCAGCCGCAGTTGTTGGCGAAATGGCAAATTACATGCTCGAAAACACTGACGCAGTGGTCGCAGTTAATGAAGGTAATCCGCTTTACATTGAACTTGCAGCATCAGTGCCACTTCGTATTACATACACCGAACCTGGTATCCAAGGCGATCGCTCTTCCGGTGGTACTAAGCCAGCTACGGTTGAAACTGGAATCGAAATCCAGGTGCCGCTTTTTATCAAGCAGGATGAGATCGTCATGGTTGATACTCGCGACGGGTCTTACCAAGGCCGCGCTAACTAGTGTCAGCCAGAAGTAAAGCGCGCAAACAAGCACTGGACATATTGTTTGAAGCAGATATTCGTGGAACCAATCCGGTGGAAATATTAACTTCTAGAGATGTCGTTGAAGAAGGTCCTGATGCGCGCCCAATTCGAGAGTACACAAAGAGTTTGATTAACGGTGTTTTTGATAACTCTCGAAAAATTGATGAACTCATTACAACGTATGCCCAAGGTTGGGACATGGATCGACTACCAAATGTTGATCGCAATATTCTGCGACTTGGTATTTTTGAAATCCTATGGTCTTCTGAAGTGCCAGATAGCGTTGCCATTGATGAATCTTTGGATTTAGCAAAAACCCTTTCTACCGATGATTCCTCCACGTATATTCATGGAGTTTTAGGAAGAATCGCTTCACTAAAAGATACTTTGGCTATTTAGCCTCTATTAAAAGTTTGGCATCTTTGAGTAAGGCAACCATCTCTAAATCACTGCAACCGATAGCGAGCGAGAGAACAAACTGATCGGTTTTTCGCAGCGTTAAAACTTCACCGTTAAAATCTCCACGGGCTTTGATTAACCCAGATATAAATGTAGAAACCAGCCCAATCGCCGGATTCAAATTATGGTTTTCACAAGATATCAATGTACGTAACTGTCGTATATCTATCATCAAAACGTTTGGAATCTGGTGTTGTGTTGTATGCCCAGCGATGAGATATTCAACCGGGGTTTGATAAAACTGAGCTATTTCTTCAAGTTTGCCAAGTGATAGCGCCCGATCGCCTCGCTCATATGATCCCAATGAGATGGCTCTTAATTTACCCATGCTTAATTTTTCAATTTGGGCCAGAGTGAGATTTCTGCTTTTGCGCATGTGGCGGAGTCGTTGGCCGATGTCGTACTTCTGTGTCTGCATGGGTGGCAGGTTAGACGGTTGGCTGTTCTTGGATGTGTGCTTATCCACAAGGTGGCAAGGCCCCTGCTATAGTCTGCCCTGCATCCTTTAACGACCCATCCTGCGAGGTGGGGAAGGAGATTTACATGAGCGTAGCCCTGTCCGCACAAGACATATCACGTGCGTTGACCCGTATTTCCCATGAAATCTTGGAGAAAAATCAAGGTTCAAGTCAGATTACGATTTTAGGAATTCCAACTCGTGGGGCGCATCTTGCCTCTCGCATTGCCACAATTATGAGTGCAATCGAGGGGGTTGAAATAGCTTCCGGAACGCTAGATATCACTTTGTACCGTGATGATCTAAGGATTCGCCCACCTCGCTCACTTATGCCAACCTTTATTCCAACGGTTGGTATTGAAGGTAGAGATGTAGTTTTGGTTGACGACGTTTTATTTTCTGGTCGCACCATACGTTCAGCGCTAGATGCTTTAGGTGAAGTTGGTAGACCGCGGTCGGTGCAGTTAGCTGTTTTAGTAGATCGTGGCCATAGAGAACTTCCTATTCGCGCCGATTATGTTGGAAAGAATCTTCCTACTGCGAAGGAGCAAGCAGTCAAGGTCCATTTAACTGAAATAGATAGCGTAGATGAAGTGGTAATTGAAGGAGTTTCAAAATAATGAAACATCTTCTCTCAATCTCAGATTTAACTGCCACGCAGGCGATCTCCATATTAGATACTGCATCTGAACTGGCTCGCATAAGTGATGGACAGGCTAGAAAACTGCCAACCTTGCGCGGACGCACAATCGTTAACTTGTTCGCAGAAGATTCAACACGCACAAGGATTTCATTTGAAGCTGCCGCTAAGCGATTATCAGCAGATGTCATTAACTTTTCAGCTAAAGGGTCAAGCGTCAGCAAAGGGGAGTCGTTAAAAGATACCGCTCAAACTTTGCAAGCGATGGGAGCAGATGCAGTGGTAATCCGCCATTCAGCATCCGGCGCCGCACAACGATTAGCAGATCTTGAGTGGATGTCAGGCAGCGTTATCAATGCAGGCGATGGCACCCACGAACACCCTAGCCAAGCTTTGCTAGATGCATTCACTATACGCAAACATTTAGGCAAAGGCAGTAAAGATTTACAAGGACTACGAATTGCAATTGTTGGAGATGTTTTGCATTCAAGAGTTGCCCGTTCAAATGTACTTCTGCTTTCCTTACTTGGCGCAGATGTGGTCCTTGTCGCTCCTCCAACATTGTTGCCAGTTGGCGTAGAGGCATGGCCGGCATCCATCTCTTATGATTTCGATGCGGTATTGCCGAATGTAGATGCTGTAATGATGCTGCGAGTCCAACAGGAACGGATGAGCGATTTCTTCTTTCCAAATGAACGTGAATACTCACGCTATTTTGGTCTGAATTCTGAGCGATTAGCAAATATGTCTAAGAATTCAATAGTTATGCATCCAGGACCCATGAATCGCGGATTAGAAATTACTGCAGAAGTTGCTGACAGTGCGCGCTCTGTCATTGTCGAACAAGTCACTAATGGAGTTAATGTAAGGATGGCGATTCTCTATGTTTTACTCGCAGGTGGCCCTTTGGAAGTAGGTAGCATTTAATGACGAAGAATAAATACATTCTCAAAGGTGGAAGCATTCTTGGGCAACGTCAATCGGATATTTTGATTCAAGATGGTGTAATCACTCAGATTGCCCAAGCCATACAGGATGAAGACGCTCGTGTTTTTTCAATCGAACAGCAGATAGTTCTACCTGGCCTAGTGGATTTACATACACATCTGCGCGAACCTGGTCGTGAAGATTCTGAAACAGTTTTAACTGGAAGTCGAGCTGGTGCAAAAGGTGGATTCACAGCTTTGTCGGCGATGGCTAACACATCACCAGTTGCCGATACCGCAGGTGTTGTTGAACAAGTTTTTAGGTTAGGACAAGCGGCTGGGTTGCTCGACGTTTTTCCTATTGGAGCAGTGACCCAAGGACTAAAGGGTGAGAAGCTATCGGAGATAGGCGCGATGGCAGACTCTGTAGCTAGAGTTCGTGTATTTAGTGACGATGGCAACTGTGTCTCAGATCCACTAGTCATGCGTCGAGCGTTGGAATATATAAAGAAATTTGATGGTGTTATTGCACAACATGCGCAGGAACCTCGCTTAACTGTAGGTGCGCAAATGAATGAAGGATTAGTAAGTTCAGTTCTTGGTCTTAAAGGTTGGCCGGCAATTGCAGAAGAAGCAATCATCGCCCGTGATGTTTTATTAGCCGATCATGTTCAATCACGACTTCATATCTGCCATGTCACCACATCTGGGGGAGTAGAGATTATTCGTTGGGCTAAAGCTCGTGGTATTCAAGTCAGCGCGGAAGTAACGCCACACCACTTGTTGTTAACTGATGAATTGGCGCGCTCTTATGATCCTGTGTATAAAGTTAATCCTCCATTGCGTACTACTCAAGATGTCATGGCACTTCGCGAAGCATTAGCTGATGGCACAATTGATATCGTTGCAACTGATCATGCTCCGCATTCGAGTGAGTCTAAGGATTGTGAATGGCAGGAGGCATCTTTTGGAATGATTGGCCTGGAGTCTGCAATCTCAATCGTTAACAAAACGATGGTCGAAACTGGATTACTCGATTGGGCGGGCGTCGCTGATCGGATGTCTATTGCTCCTGCTGCAATAGGTCGCTATGGTCAACAAGGGCAACCAATCGCCGTTGGCTCACCTGCGAACCTAGCTGTGATAAATCCAACCCAAAACTGGATAGTAGATCGTGATTTGGTTCTATCAAAGAGTAGAAATACTCCCTACCATGGCGTCGAATTACCTGGAACAGTAACCAACACCTTCTTTAAAGGTGTTCCGACGCTAGTTAATCAATCGGTCACAGAAGGGATGAGTGCATAAATGAGCGCTGCATTCCTAGTTCTAGATGATGGTCGCATTTTTGAAGGCAGCTCTTGGGGCGCAACTGGAAAGAGTTTTGGTGAAGCGGTTTTTCAAACCGGAATGACTGGTTACCAAGAAACGTTGACCGATCCTTCTTATCATAAGCAAATTGTTGTCATGACTGCGCCGCACATCGGAAACACTGGCGTTAACTCATTAGATAATGAATCTTCAAAAATTTGGGTTGCAGGATTTGTTGTCAGGAATCCATCTACCCTGACATCTAATTGGCGATCGGAACAAGATTTAGAGCAAGAGCTAATAAATCAAAATATTATCGGGATTCAAGGTGTTGATACACGAGCGATCACACGACATTTGAGAGATCGCGGCGCAATGCGAGTTGGAATTTTCTCAAACCAAGAGCTTTCTCGAGAAGAAATGGTCGTTGAAGTTCGCAAAGCCACCCCAATGACCGGTGCATTTCTAACGCCCGACGTGTCAA
>CAINSH010000047.1 GCA_903852955.1 uncultured Actinomycetes bacterium
TCAAACCAATATGCAACGGCCTTAAGAAGAACTACGCCACCAAGAAGAACTGACAACTGAACACGCGCAGCAACTGTGGTGCGATCTTCTTGAACTTGTAAGCGGATACCGCCATATAGATAGTGCACGACGGCTGCGGCGATAATCGCAAGAATGAGCGTTGAAATTCCCCAGGCGATTAGTGATTGCCAGAATGGAAGTTTAAAAGCAAAAAATGAGATATCCATGTTGAACTGTGGGTCTTTAATACCGAATGAAGTTGAGTTCTTAAACAACAACCAAGTTTCCCAAAGCGCTGAACCTGATGTTCCTGCAAAATAGAAAAGTCCTACTGCAAGTGCCAAAACCACCCAACGCTTGATTGGTTCAATTTGTGCACGGTAGCGTTCTAAATTATCGGCCTCTATTGTCAAAGGAACATAAAGAGGACGACGCTTGTAAGCGATGATTACATTGAGTAGAACTATCGCTGAAGTCAGCAGTCCAGCTGCAACAAAGAGAATTACTTTTGTTGAAAGGACAGTTGTCCAAACAGAAGTGAACTGAACTGACTTGTACCAAAGCCAATCTGCATAGAAGCCACTTAGTGATAGAAGTGCACCTGAAAGTACAACCAAGATACCGATTGTTAATCCAAGTGGGCTGCGTCCACGGGCTTTGAAATTGAACTGCGGGGCTGAGTTACTCATCATGGTCATACGCTAGCGCAAGCGCGCAGTTGCTTCATTCCGAGGAGAAAAAGCCCAAATCTGGTTATCTGCGCAGCGCTTGAATTGCCTGGTCAAGCGTTGAAACAGCTACTACCTTAATTCCATCCGGAGTATGAGCAATTTCGCTTTCATTTTCTGCAGGGGCTAGGAACAAGGTTGCACCTGATTTATAAGCAGCCATAATTTTTTCATTGATACCACCAATCGCGCCAACTTTTCCATCAGTGCTGATTGTGCCCGTTCCGGCTACGTGGCGACCTCGTAATAGATCTTCTTTAGTCAATAGTTCAATAACACCAATTGCAAAGACCATCCCACCACTTGGGCCACCAGTCTTTTTAACATCGAAGCCAATGTTTTTAATATGAAGTTGTTCGGCAGTTAATCCAAACTCTGGATGTAATCGTAAATATGAAAGCGCTACCGAAATGGCATTGTCTTGTGAGTTAACCATGTCAGCTTTAGCTTGCTTAGCTTCAGATTCGGCAGTTGTTCCAGGTGGATAGATTGCGGCTTTGGGGTAAACCGCTTCATCAGCCCTGACCCAGGAGTACAAAATTTCTGGGCCAACAATCCATGTGTTGGGATTTGTGACTCTAATTGACATCAAATCTAATCTGCCCGTTGCAGGGTATGAATCTTGGTTTTTAACCGTGATGATTTTGTCAAAGATATTTTGTGCATGCCCCGGCAACACAATTGAATAGGGCAAAGGCGCAAAAATTGCGAGCACTAAAAAAAGAGCAAGAATTAATTTAACTATTTTGGGAAGTGGTGAAAAGCGCACTGGAGTTAATTTGTGCTCTGATTAGTTTTTCTTCAAGAATGGATTGTCTTCGTTTGAAGAATCAACAACTTCATCCGGCTTAATCACTTGAGGCCGATTTGACGGTATGGATGTGAAAGGTGAAGTTTGATTTGCCGCTAGGTATTCGGTTGCGGTTATGGAATCCAAAGAAATTTGATCGTGGGAAGTTGCCGCATTCACATCGCGAGCCTGAGAATCGCGCAATGAATCTTGAAAACGCTGGA
>CAINSH010000048.1 GCA_903852955.1 uncultured Actinomycetes bacterium
AAATTCCTCCCTCTTTAAAACTACGAGCCCCCCGTCAGGATTGAACTGACGACCTGCGCATTACAAGTGCGCTGCTCTACCACTGAGCTAGAGAGGCCTACGTGCCAACACGTATCGATCTTTCGACCGGGCGTAATTATGGCAGTGGTTCGCAAAAACTTGAAATCGAGAGCCTTGGGCGGCCTCGGCGATAGGTTGTCCCCGTGAGATTAGGCGTTCTAGATGTGGGTTCTAACACCATCCACCTTCAGGTGATGGATGCCCATCCCGGGGCTCGGCCAACTCCTGCAACTAATTTTAAAGTTGAATTACGCCTGACTGAATACCTTGATTCTGACGGTTCAATTACAGCTGAAGGAATTAAACAACTCCACGAAGCTGTCGCTGATGCAGTTAAACATGCCAATCAAAACAAAACCGATGAAATTTTGGCATTTGCAACTTCTGCCGTGAGAGATGCAAAAAATGGCCCAGAGATCATCCAAGATATTAATCAGAAACACCAAATTGATTTACAGATTTTAACTGGAGATGAAGAAGCAAGAATGACCTTTCTTGCAGTTCGACGTTGGTTGGGTTGGTCTGCTGGAAAATTACTTGTCCTAGACATTGGTGGCGGATCTTTAGAAATAGCATCCGGTATAGATGAAAATCCTGAAGCTACGATTTCTCTTCCACTAGGTGCGGCTCGGTTAACACGAGATTTCTTATCTGGAGATCCGTATAGTTCTAAAAGCGTTAAGTTTCTTGAAGATTTTGTAAGTAGCAAGTTAGAAGATGACCTTCCTGCAATTCTACGAAGCCACGATGCAAACCATTTTGTTGCCACAAGCAAGACTTTTCGTACTCTTGCTCGACTTTCAGGTCATATGTTTAATGAAAATCCTAAATATCTTGAAAGCGCAAATTTAAAGTCAATGATTTCAAAACTTGCCGACATGACAGATAAATCACGAGCTGAACTTCCTGGAGTTTCAGCAAGTCGTGCTCAACAAATTGTTGCTGGCGGCGTAGTCGCACGTGCCGTTATGGCAACTCTTGATATTGATCGAGTTGAAATTTGCCCATGGGCTTTGCGTGAAGGCATCGTCCTAAGGCGCTTGGATTGGCTAAATAACTAAGTTCTGGGTGCTTCTACCCAGTCAACTGCAATGATTTCGGCATCTCGATAGTGCAGCACCCAGGCTTCACCGGGCTCAAGTTTTTGATCTAACTGCTTGAAATTCTTTTTTCCAATGAGCTTTTTTAGAAGCTTAGGCAAGATCGGATTATGACTGCAGATAATTGCACTTTTGCCTTGATCCATTAAGTCTTGGGCGTAATCCAAAGGCGCTTCTTTATCTTTTTCAAAACTATATTCACTTAAATCTGCAGAATAAATTGGATTGATATCAAGTGAACGCGAAATTGGCTCTATTGTTTCAATGCAACGTTGCGCATCGGATGAGTGAATCTCTTGAATCGAATATGGAAGATATAAAGAAAGCATTCGCTTAGCTTGAATCTGCCCAGTCTGGGCCAATGGGCGATCGCCATCATCGCCATCCCAATCTTCGCGCTTAACGGCTTTACCGTGGCGCAATAGAACTAGAGGCGTGGTTCCAGAATCAAATTCAAGAAAAAAATCAATCAGGCTCTTGTCATCTTCTAAAGTTAACTTTTTCTTTGCATCTGGTGGTGATAACCATAAAAGTTGATCAACTTCATTTAAATCTGTGGTCCCAGTTGGTTCACCAATGGCTTGAGCTGACCAGTATTTAACTATCTTGCTTATGCCATCAACCTCGTACGTTACTTCGCCAATCTCTGGCCCAAAAACTGGTGTGTAGCCAGTTTCTTCCATTACCTCACGATAAGCGCAACCAATCATTGTTTCATTGGGATCAAGTTTGCCTTTTGGTAGTGACCAATCGTCGTAACGTGGACGGTGGATTACAGCTATTTCAATTTTTTTCCTGCCCACTTGGCGCCACAACACCGCACCAGCTGCGTAAATTACGTTCGCCTCCTGGCTCATTATTAACGCTCCTTCGAATATTGATTAATAAGAACCTCGTGAACATCGAGTAAAGCTTCGCCTCGGTTGTTCTTGCTCTTTCTAGTCCACTCTGTGCCTTTTAGTTGCCAGCTGGATGCATTTTCACTTATGCCAAGATCGATAATCTCCTGTAAACGGTTTTGATGGTCTTTTTTATCTATTCGTACCAGACTTTCAACACGGCGATCTAGATTTCGACCCATTAAATCTGCGCTTCCAATCCAATACTCATTATCTCCACCATTAGTAAAATGAAATATTCTTGAGTGTTCTAAGAATCTACCCAAGACAGAGTTGACTGTGATGTTCTCAGAAACTCCCTTTATTCCTGGCTGTACTGCACAAATACCGCGGACTAGTAGTTCAATTTTTACTCCAGCTTGTGACGCTTCGTATAGTTTTGCAACGAAACCTTCATCCAAAATTGAATTTAATTTAAATTGGATACCAGCAGGTTTTCCAGCTTTTTGATTAGTGATTTCACGATCTATACGTTCAATAATTCCTGAACGCAGAGTTGAAGGTGCGACTAGTAATCGTGAATACGTTGATTGCGGAGCAAAGCCTGATAATTGGTTAAACAGCTTAGTTAAATCTTCAGTTAGCTCTGGGTCAGCGCTGAGAATTCCTAAATCTTCATACATGCGCGCAGTTTTAGGGTTGTAATTACCGGTGCCCAAATGGCAATAACGTCGCAAGCCATGAGGCTCATCGCGTATGACTAAAGAAAGTTTGGCGTGAGTTTTCAAACCCATTAATCCATACACAACATGTACGCCGGCAGCTTCTAATTTGCGCGCCCACCGCACGTTTGCTTGCTCATCAAAGCGGGCACGAATTTCAATTACGGCCAGCACTTGTTTGCCTGCTTCAGCGGCTTCAATGAGCGCTTCAATAATTGGCGAATCACCCGAGGTGCGGTACAGCGTCTGTTTTATTGCCAGAACATGTGGGTCTTCTGCGGCAACCTGTAGAAACTGAACGACTGAAGAAGTGAAGGATTCATAGGGGTGGTGGAGCAAAATCTCACCTTGGCGAATCGCAGAAAAGAAAAGATCCGGGTCTTCTTGATCCACCTGCGATAGGGCCTTTGCGGTGCGGGAACGAAAACCTTCAAACTTTAGATGTGGGAAATCAAGATCTGCTATTCGATTTAATGAAGTTAAGTCCAATGGTGCAGATATATGAACAACGTTTTCATCATTGATTGCTAACTCCTCGGAAAGTTTGTTGACTAACTTCTCATCAACTTCACTTTCAATTTCAAGACGAACTGGCGGACCAAATCGACGGCGAGCTAACTCTTGTTCGATTGAAACTAAAATATCTTCAGTTTCATCTTCGTCAAGGTCTATATCCTGATTACGAGTTACACGGAAGGTGTAGTGATCTTCAATAATCATTCCTGGGAAAAGTTCCTGTAGGTGAATTGCTATGAGATCTTCTAAAGGTAAAAACCTTGTTGACCCGGTCTTAGCGGTTGCAATAAAACGAGGAAGAATTTCAGGAACTTTTACACGAGCAAAGAACTCTTCGTGAGTTGTTGGATTTTTAACAATCACAGCTAAATTCAAAGATAGACCTGAGATATATGGGAATGGATGTGATGGGTCAACCGCCAGGGGTGTTAAGACTGGAAAAATTCGATCTGCAAACAACTTTGTGACGTAGCCACGTTCAGTTTCATTGAGTTGATCCCAATGCAAAAACTCAATTCCCTCTTTTTTTAGCAAAGGTTCAATCTCTTCATGAAATACCCGTGATTGCCGAGCCATCAATAAGTTTGTGCGTTTTGAAATCTCTTTTAAGAGTTCCTTGGGGGTAAACCCCGCATAATTCACGGCAGTTACATTATTTTCAATTTTGCTTAAGGCAGTGGCTACTCGCACCATGTAAAACTCATCGAGATTTGAAGAAAAAATCGCCAAGAATCGAACTCGTTCAAGCAACGGCACGCTCTGATCTTCTGCAAGTTCAAGCACTCTCTGATTAAAGGAGAGCCAACTTAACTCTCGGTCAGTGATGTGTTGAATTTTCATTGTTAAATTGTCTCTATCTCGGGTGAACTGCAGGTGTCTAAAAGGAGACTATCAGGCTAACCAAACGCGATTAGGCCGAAAAGTACGCTCAGTGGCAGACTTATCCTCATGATGACGAACTACTGGATGAGTCCTGAGACCACTGCAGTAAATCGTCTACCTATGCTCAACATCGAGCACCTGGAAAAGATTTCACTAGATGGTACGTGGCGTTTTCAGCTTTTGCGTAGTCCACGTGAACCACTTGGGCGCAAGTGGGCTGAAATTCCAGTTCCAGGTCTATGGACGATGCAGCCGGAGAGCGCAGTATTTTTCGATAAACCAATTTATACAAACACTCAAATGCCATTTGAAGAACAGCCACCTTTTGTGCCCGAACAAAATCCTCATGGTGTTTATGAAAGAAATTTTGATCTGCCTGAAAGCTGGATGGGTAAACGAATTGTTTTACACCTTGGTGGATATGAATCCGTTGCACTCGTTTACATTAACGGTGTCGAAGTTGGCTTAACTAAAGATTCACGGTTGGCTGCTGAATTTGATATTACAAAATTTGTTCAACACGGAAGCAACGTGATTCGAATTGATGTTACTAAATGGTCTGATGCCACATTTATTGAAGATCAAGATCAATGGTGGCACGGAGGAATAACTCGTTCCGTAAAACTTTTTGCAACTAACAAAGTTTTCATTGAACGTTTCTATACAACGGCTGGACTTGATAAAGATGGAACAACTGGCGTTCTAGATATCCGCGCCCACATTGCATCCATTGATAATGTTTCAACGCACAACTTTACTTTGCGAGCCTCAATTGAAGAACTTCCTAAAGTAAAAAGCGCACAACTTGCGGCAACGCTTAAAGATTTTTCTGCGCCAATTTGGACTGAGCGCGATGAAAGCCTCAAGGCCAGAAGTGATGAGTATTTCCATGGCAAGTTCTGGCACGGAAATATGCCGGCCGATGCCAAGGCCGCAATTTTAGAAAATGAACCGTGGCCTGCTGGCAAAATCCACCTCAATACGCGTGTTCCTAAGATCAAGCCTTGGTCGGCTGAAGACCCTGCCCTTTATACGCTGCACATCGAACTGGTAGATCCAGATGGCACAATCGTTGAAATTTCACAGCAAAAAATAGGTTTTAGATCAATCGAAATTAAAGGCCAAGAACTATTAGTTAATGGCCAACCGGTAATTTTCTATGGAGTTAACCGCCACGATTTCAACCGTTATACAGGGCGCGCACTAACGCGTGATGATATGCGCGAAGACTTGCTACAGCTAAAGCGTTTTAACTTTAATGCAGTGCGTACTTCACATTATCCAAACGATGCTGCTTTTCTTGATTTGTGCGATGAACTCGGCTTCTACGTTATTGGTGAAGCTAACATTGAATCCCATGCATTCATCGCCTCTATTTGTGATGACTCCAAGTATTTAACGGCCTTTGTTGATCGTGTTGGTCGAATGATCCAGCGCGATATTCATCATCCTTCAGCGATTATGTGGTCGCTAGGTAATGAGTCAGGTGCTGGAACTAATCATGAAGCTGCAGCTAATTACGCCCGTACTTTTGATCCTTCACGTCCACTTCATTATGAAGGTGGTATTCGTGGCAATTGGATGGGATCACATTCTCTGACCGATGTAATTTGTCCCATGTATCCAACAATTTCTGCAATCAAAGAGTATGCAACTTCTGCCAAAGCCGATCGACCATTGATTATGTGCGAGTACTCGCATGCGATGGGTAATAGCAACGGTACTTTGGCTGAATATTGGGAAGTTATTGAATCAACTCCAGGATTGCAGGGCGGATTCATTTGGGAGTTTTGGGATCATGGCCCAGTGCAAACAATGCCCGATGGCACCACTCGCAATGCATATGGTGGGGATTACGGCGAAACCAAACATGACGGAAATTTCTGTTGCGATGGAATGGTTTTCCCTGATCGCACGGCAAAGCCGGCAATGTCTGAATTTAAAGCTATTGCGGCGCCCGCAACAGTTAGCGCGGTAAAAGCATCTGAGGGTCGCTTTAAGATATTTAATAAGCATTTCTTCAAGGATTTATCGGCCTATGAACTTCATTGGGCAATTAATCGCGATGGTTTATTAGTTGATGCGGGCAAAATAAAACTGCCACAAGTTGCTGCGCGCAAAACCGCAGCTTTCAAAGTTACTTCTGCGCACTTAGCTAAGCCCGATGGTTTGGGCGAACGCTTTATTACTTTCACTTTGATTCGCACTGAAAGTACTTCTTGGGATTCGACTATGACTGAAGTTGGTTGGAATCAATTTGCGCTTCCATCTCGCGCATTAACAGTTACTGGCGCAGATGAATCTAATGAATTTACAAATTTCCTAGATGAGTATGGGCAGATTGTTCTTCCGCACGCGGCAGTTGCGCCAAAGCTTTCTCTGTGGCGCGCACCAACTGATAACGATCGCATCGGGCACATTGCAACAAAATGGAACCGCTGGGGTCTGCGCGACCTTGAGCGCACAGATTGCGTTGTCTCGCAATCTCCAACCCATGCAGAAATCACTAATACCTGGCAGACCAGTACTGGCATCTCTATTAAGCAAATTCAAGTAGTTACTCCAGTCGAAAATGGTTTTAGCGTTAAGGAAACCATTACATTGCCCAAGGTTTTAACCGATGTTGCACGCGTGGGTATTAACTTCGAACTAGATGGAGCTTTGAGCGATCTAACCTGGTTTGGCTCTGGTCCTCACGAGTCATATCCGGATAGAAAAATCGCAAGAATTCATCGCTTTGTTTCATCCGTGGCCAATCAATACATACCTTATGTTCGCCCTCAAGAAAATGGTGGCCACACGGCTGTACGTTGGTTTGAACTCACCAACTCTGAAGGTCATGGAGTTCGCCTACAAATGGCTAAACCTTTACAGGTTTCGATTACACCAAACCGCGCAGTTGATTTAGCTGATGCAACGCATGATGTTGAAGTTAAGGCTTGTGGCAATGTTGTGGTTCATATCGATGGCGCACATCGCGGCGTAGGAACTGCCTCATGTGGGCCAGATACTTTGCCTAAATACATCATTAAACCTGGTGTGCACACCTTCGAATGGACAGTTACTTCAATCTAAATTCAGTGGCCAAGAAATGGCAATTGGATATTTGCAACTACGACCATCACCTGAAGATTTACCGCGTGCACGTCGCCACATCCATGGCAGCGCAAAAGTAATGAACCAAATCGCGGTAACAAATGCACGTAACGCTTTTGGTTCGGGTTTAGCTGGAGGCAACGGTGTGCGCCAACTGTGATCAAAGGGAAGTTCTAATTTTTCAAGGACTGCTTGTGCAACTCGATCATGACCCATTGCGTTTAGATGCAATCGATCAAAAGCTAAGAATCTGCGATCTGAAAATGCAGGTTCTTCGTTGGCGTCTGCAACTATTGCGCCAACTTCGGCCGCAACAGTTCGAACATTATTATTAAATCCACCAAAACGCGCTTCCCACATCTTGGCAGTTTTTCCAGTGTTTCCAGTTCTCTCTAAAACTGTAAAAACCATAATCGTTGCACCTGATGCGGCAAGGCGGCGGACGGCATCGGCATATTGGGTCAAAACAATTTCCGGCTTATATCCAGGGCGAATAACATCGTTTGCACCTGCATGAAAAGAAATCAAAGTTTCTGGACCCGTTACTTGTGCTAGTGCGGCCTCGATTTGTTCATCGATTACTTGTCTGACTAATTTGCCACGAATAGCTAAATTGGAATACTTAAAATCTGGATGAAAGGTTGCCATGACATCAGCAACACGGTCGGCCCAACCTCGGTACTGGCCATGTTTTTTCTCATCGCACATACCTTCGGTAAATGAATCTCCAAGGGCGATAAAACGAGAATAAATCACGTGCTTACCCCTTACGGCGTGCCTGATCTATATGGAACAGGGCAATCGATGTTGCAACAGATGCATTTAATGATTCTGTCGTTGCGCTAATTGGAATTGAAATAACTAAATC
>CAINSH010000049.1 GCA_903852955.1 uncultured Actinomycetes bacterium
CTTTGCTCACTTAAGCGGAATCTAACTAGTCAGTAGGTTCTATAGCCCAATACGGCGGGGTGTAGATCACACGCATTTCACCAAATTTTTAGCATATTCGGCTTACCTTTCCCGCGGATAGATTGCTACCCTTACGCATCGCGCAGGCGAGTACCGAATGTAAAACCAGGGCCAAAGTTGTCCCGTGAAATTAACGGCGCAAGACAACCAGTAGCAAAGGATCTGGCGACAACCTAATGGCAATCCCAAAAGAGTTTCCACCAGCACAAGGTCTTTATGACCCAGCGAACGAGCATGATGCATGCGGCGTTGCGATGGTTGCTACTCTAAATAAAGTTGCCACTCACGAAATTGTTGCTCAAGCGTTAACTGCACTTCGCAATCTTGAACATCGCGGCGCTTCAGGTGCTGAACCAGATAGTGGTGATGGTGCTGGAATTTTGATTCGCGTTCCTGATGAGTTTTATCAAGCCGTAGCCGGATTTAAATTGCCTTCCGTCGGAAGTTACGCCACAGGCATTGCCTTCATTGGTCAAAGTTTTGATTTCCAAAATGAAATTGCAGCAATCGCAGCTGAAGAAGGTTTAGTTGTCCTAGGTTGGCGCGAACTTCCAATTAACTCAGCATCTCTGGGCAAGACTGCCCTTGGCGTTATGCCAAAGTTTGAACAATTATTCCTAGCTGGCGCTAATGGTGAATCCGGAATCGCACTAGATCGCTTAGCTTTTTGTCTGCGTAAGCGAGTCGAGCATTCGTTAGATATTTATTTCCCATCGCTATCTTCTCAGACCATTGTTTACAAAGGCATGCTCACAACCGGCCAACTTGAAGAGTTTTTCCCAGATCTAAGTGATGCTCGAGTTAAATCTCCATTGGCGCTTGTTCACTCACGTTTTTCTACCAATACCTTCCCGTCATGGCCGCTTGCACACCCATACCGATTCATTGCGCATAACGGTGAAATCAATACCGTTAAGGGAAACCGAAACTGGATGCGTGCTCGCGAATCACTCCTTGAATCCGATGTGATTCCAGGTGACTTAAAGCGCTTGTTCCCAATCGTGGAAATGTCAGGATCGGATTCAGCTTCCTTTGATGAAGTACTTGAATTGCTTTACTTAGGTGGACGTTCCCTGCCACATTCAGTTTTAATGATGATTCCGGAAGCTTGGGAAAATCATGCAACCATGTCGCAAAAGCGACGAGATTTCTATGCTTTCCATGCCTCTCTTATGGAACCTTGGGACGGCCCAGCTTGCGTAACTTTTACTGACGGAAACCAAGTTGGCGCAGTGCTTGATCGAAATGGTTTGCGACCATCGCGTTATTGGGTAACTAAAGATGGCCTAGTTGTTTTGGCCAGTGAAGTAGGCGTTCTAGATTTCGCACCTGAAGAAATTGTGCGCAAGGGTCGCTTGCAACCAGGAAAAATGTTCTTGGTTGATATCGCTGCTGGTCGCATTATTGAAGATGATGAAATTAAGGATTCACTGGCAGATGCCGAAACTTATGGCCAGTGGTTACAAGATGGCATCGTTAAGTTAGCTGATCTACCTTCACGTGAGCATATTGTTTACCCACACTCATCGGTTGTGCGTCGTCAACGCGCTTTTGGTTATACCGAAGAAGATTTGAAAATCTTAATTACGCCTATGGCGCGAAGTGGGGGAGAACCACTTGGTTCAATGGGCACCGATACCCCGATTGCGGCAATCTCAGCTAAACCACGATTGCTCTTCGACTATTTCTCTCAACTCTTTGCTCAAGTTACTAATCCACCACTAGATGCGATTCGCGAAGAACTAGTTACCTCTCTCGGTGGATCAATTGGTCCAGAACATAATTTGCTAGATCCTGGCCCAGCTTCTTGTCGTCAAATTTCATTGGCATTCCCAGTAATTGATAATGATGAGTTAGCCAAGATCATCAACGTGAATGCTGATGACGAGTATCCAGAATTAGCTGCTTATGTTGTGCGTGGACTATTTCCAGTAAATGGCGATGGTCAGGCACTTCGCAAGCGAATCGATGAAATTAAGCGCGAAGTTTCCAAAGCTATCGATGATGGTGCTCACTTAATTGTGCTTTCTGACCGTGACGGCGATGCCGAAGATGCACCTATTCCATCTTTATTACTTACCTCTCTGCAGTTCATCACCATTTAATTCGCGAAAAGAAGCGCACTCAAGTGGGCTTAGTTGTCGAAGCTGGCGATGTGCGCGAAGTTCACCATGTCGCGCTACTAATTGGTTATGGCGCAGCAGCGGTAAATCCATATTTAGCTATGGAATCAGCCGAAGATTTAGTTCGCCAAGGTGTCATCACTGGCATCGCACCTGAAAAAGCTGTGCGTAATTTAATTAAAGCGCTGGGCAAAGGCGTGCTTAAAGTTATGTCGAAGATGGGTATTTCAACTATCGCGTCATACACCGGCGCTCAAGTTTTCGAGGCAATCGGTATTAGTCAAGAAGTGGTCGATGAATTCTTCGTCGGTACAACTTCTCGCTTAGGCGGAATCAGTCTAGACATCATTGCTCAAGAAACTATTGCTCGTCATCACATCGCATATCCGCCAGGGGGAGAAGTTCCTGGTTCTAAACGTTTACCTACTGGTGGCGAATACCAATGGCGTCGCGATGGCGAACCACACTTATTTGATCCAGAAACTGTATTTGCACTTCAACACTCAACTCGCAATAAGCGGTTTGATATTTTCCAGCGTTACACCAGTCGCGTTGACGAACAGAGCAATCGTTTGATGACTTTGCGAGGACTCTTCAAATTTGCAGAGGGCATTCGCCAACCTATTTCTATTGATGAAGTTGAACCGGTTTCAGAAATCGTAAAACGTTTCTCAACAGGTGCGATGTCATACGGTTCGATCTCACAAGAAGCGCATGAGAATTTAGCAATTGCAATGAATCGCCTTGGGGCTAAATCAAATACTGGTGAAGGTGGCGAAGATCCTGCTCGCTATATCAAAGAAGCAAATGGTGATTCCAAACGTTCATCGATTAAACAAGTTGCATCAGGTCGATTCGGCGTAACCTCTGATTACTTAGTTAATGCCGATGATATTCAGATCAAGATTGCACAAGGCGCTAAACCTGGTGAAGGTGGCCAGTTACCTGGAAACAAGGTTTATCCCTGGATTGCAAAAGTGCGATATTCAACGCCTGGCGTGGGTCTAATTTCGCCACCCCCACATCACGATATTTATTCAATTGAAGATTTAGCTCAGCTAATTCACGATCTTAAGAATGCGAATAAGAACGCTCGCGTTCACGTTAAATTAGTGGCCGAAGTTGGCGTTGGCACAGTTGCAGCTGGTGTTTCAAAAGCACACGCAGACGTTGTTCTAATCTCCGGTCACGATGGCGGCACAGGCGCATCACCACTTACTTCACTCAAGCATGCTGGTGCACCATGGGAACTTGGTTTAGCCGAAACTCAACAGACGCTGTTGCTCAATAATTTGCGTGATCGCATTGTGGTTCAAGCTGATGGTCAGTTAAAGACTGGTCGCGATGTAGTTATCGCAGCACTACTCGGCGCTGAAGAATTCGGTTTTGCAACCGCTCCACTAGTTGTTTCGGGTTGCATCATGATGCGCGTATGTCATCTTGATACCTGCCCAGTTGGTGTTGCTACTCAGAATCCAGAATTACGCAAAAACTTTAGTGGCAAGCCAGAATTTGTAGAAACTTTCTTCGAATATATTGCCGAAGAAGTTCGCGCGTTGTTGGCACAGCTGGGTTATCGCACATTGCTCGAAGCGGTTGGCCATGTTGAGTCTCTTGATACCCGTGATGCGGTAAATCACTGGAAAGCAGCTGGCCTTGATTTGGCGCCGTTGTTAGTGCGACCAGATGTTGAGAGTCCGCTGCACAACACTTCAACTCAAGATCATGGGCTGGCTGCAGCACTTGATAACAAGTTAATTGAATTAGCTGATGTCGCGCTTACTGAGGGCGAGGCAGTAAAGATTGATCTGCCAGTTCGAAATGTTAACCGCACAGTCGGAACTATGTTGGGTGCCGAAATCACTCGACGCCACGGAGCAAATGGTTTACCTGCAGGCACTATCGATGTAACTCTGCACGGTTCAGCTGGTCAATCACTCGGTGCGTTTATTCCAACTGGTCTAAAGATTCGCCTTTATGGTGATTCGAATGACTACGTGGCAAAGGGAATCTCGGGCGGCACAGTTGTGGTGCGCCCTGATGAAAAAGCTTCCTTTAAATCTGAGGAAAATGTAATTGCCGGAAACGTTATTGGTTACGGTGCTACTTCAGGCAAAATCTATGTGCGTGGAAAAGTCGGCGAGCGCTTCTGTGTTCGTAACTCTGGCGCAATTGCAATTGTTGAAGGTATTGGCGATCATGGTTGCGAATACATGACTGGTGGCACCGTGGTGGTTCTTGGTGCAACTGGCCGTAACTTTGCAGCCGGCATGTCTGGCGGTCGCGCATTTATGCTCGATATTGATAGCGCCAATGTAAATACCGAGATGGTTGATTTGATGGCGGTTCCAGAAGATCAAAAAGAAATCTTGAAATCTTTGGTTTCAGATTTCCTAGTTGAAACTGGTTCCGAAGTTGCAGCAGGGCTATTAGCAAATTGGTCAGCGGCGCTAACTCGATTTACTTTAGTCATGCCACGTGATTACGCGCGCGTGCTTGCTGCAATTGAGCGAGCTAACCGCGAAGGTTTACCGGTCGATCAAGTTGTAATGGAGGTAGCAGCAAATGGCTGATCCAAAGGGATTTTTAACTACTGATCGGGCTGTACCGACACGACGTCCAGTTGATGTGCGCATTAAAGACTGGAAAGAAGTTTACGAAGAGCAAGCTTTCCCTGATTTACAGAAGCAAGCTGGTCGTTGCATGGATTGCGGAATTCCGTTCTGCCATTCAGGTTGCCCGCTTGGCAACTTAATTCCAGAATGGAATGACTTAATTTGGCGCGGGGATAAAAACGAAGCTATTGATCGTTTGCATGCGACAAATAATTTTCCAGAATTCACAGGGCGCTTATGCCCAGCACCTTGCGAAACAGCATGCGTAGTTGCAATAAACAAGACGGCAGTAACAATCAAGCAAATTGAATTGCGCACGATTGAAGAAGCATTTAAGGATGGCAACGTCGAACCCCTGATTGCTGATCGCTTAACTGGCAAAACAGTTGCCGTAATTGGTTCTGGCCCAGCTGGCCTAGCGGCTGCCCAACAATTAACTAGAGCGGGTCACACTGTTGCGGTTTATGATCGCGCGGACAAAATTGGTGGCTTGCTTCGTTACGGTATTCCAGAGTTCAAAATGGAGAAAGCGATTCTCGATCGTCGCTTAGACCAAATGACCAAAGAAGGAACTCGTTTTCGCCCAGGCGTAAATGTGGGTGTTGAACTAACAGGTTCTCAATTGCGCACTAAGTACGACGCAATCGTCTTAGCGGTAGGTGCAACGCAATGGCGCGATATTAACGTGCCAGGCCGTGAGCTAAAGGGCATCTATCAAGCAATGGAATTTTTGCCTTGGGGTAATCGCCAAGCTTTGGAAGAAGTTGAGACACCAGAAATCAATGTGGCCGGAAAGCATGTGGTAATTCTTGGCGGTGGCGATACTGGTGCTGACTGCCTTGGTACTTCTGTTCGCCAAGGTGCTGCAAGTGTCACTCAGCTTGAAATCATGCCGCGCCCAACTGAAGAACGTCCGGCCGGGCAACCTTGGCCGACTTATCCGATGATCTATCGTGTTTCAAGCGCACACGAGGAACTTGATAACCGGTTATTTGCGGTAAGCACTGAAGAATTCTTAGGCGATGGAAATGGAAACTTGCGTGCGCTAAAGATTGTCGAAACTAAATTTGAAAACGGTAAGTTCGAGCCAGTTCCCGGAACTGAAAAAGAATTACCAGCTGATTTTGTTTTCCTGGCAATGGGATTTACAGGTCCGGAAAAGACTGCATTGTTCGAGCAACTAGAAGTTGAACTTGATGAACGCGGAAACATAAAGCGTGGTTTGGATTACCAAAGCACTCAAGAAGGAATTTTCGTGGCCGGCGATGCTGGTCGTGGACA
>CAINSH010000050.1 GCA_903852955.1 uncultured Actinomycetes bacterium
ATGGGTGTGGTCTACGCGTCGACTCGAAACGTTGAACTAAGGCTTGATCTGTTGCGTCTAAGAAAACTAACCTAAATGGAACGCCCAAATTTTTTAATTCGGCTAAAGCCGTCCTTAATTCATCAAAGAATTGTCCCCCGCGAACATCGACGACCACGGCATATTCCTTACCATCTGCGCCCGTCCCTTTACTTACCAACGCTGGCAATAAAGCTGGCGGTAAGTTATCCACTACGTACCAACCTAAATCTTCAAGCGCGTGAGCAACCGTCGAGCGACCAGCACCAGACATTCCAGTTAAAACAAGAACTTCTTTGTTGGTCATAGAACTATCCTCTTACATCTGTCAAGTAGGTGCCAATACGTTCCATAGTTTTTTCAAGATAAGCCGGCACCATTGCCTTGTGCTCAGGGTTCTTGGTCTCATAAAGATAATTAAGCAGCACTAATCGACGCTGAAGCAAAAGAGATGCCATCTGTTGGCTGGAATAGTTTGGCAAAGGTGCAATCGATTTATAACCCTCTAGCAGTGCTGCTTCTTGCTCGGGTGTATCGAGGTAATACATAGTCACTGCCAAATCCTGTTGAGGAATTCCAAAACCGCAGTCGTCAAAATCAAAAACAGACAACTGACCTTCATTCCACATTAAATTCCATCCGTGCAAGTCGCCGTGAATAATTTGAACTGCAGTCTGGGCATACAGTTGCGCCATGTCACTCGTAATTCTTGCCACAGCTTCTTGAACCAAGGCGCGTTCTGCAGTTGGTAATAATGACTTAGCGCTAAGAAGAAAATCCTCTGTCCCCCATAACCAATCATCAAAAGTAGGCAACTCGGCTGGTTGAGTAAGTTCAAAATCTGTAGAGCTTTGATGTAACTGCGCCATCAAGGCACCAACCTGGAACATTTGAGATGGTGTTGCCTCATCTCCTAACTCTTCCCCTTCTAGCCAGGTGTACAGAACCGCCCTTAGATTTTGATTCGATGGTGCATGAAAAATCGTTGAAATAAAACTATCGCTTGAGTTGGCGATCGGGTGTGGAAGATTTATGCCAGGTACTCGAGCCAAGAATCTAACCCATTGAACCTCTGCCAACATATTTTCAGGTGTTCGAGTTGAATTGATATTAATTCGTAAAGCAAATTTCTGCCCTGATTCGGAAACTACAGAAAAAGTTGCATTAAATTCAAAGTTAATAGATTTAATAACACAGCTCGATAAACCGTATTGAACGAGCAATTCATGTGCCACTTGTGTCAATGAAGTGATTTGCTCATCAACTTCTAGATCAAAGAAATCTAAATTCATGAGTTAGTCTCCAAAATCTCGCCAGTTTGCATATCTATTTTCTGAGTAGACATCAAGCCTAATTGCACAACTATCAACTCTGCGATTTTTTCTCCTATGCCTGGGGTCGCAGCAATATCTTCTGCGCTAGCTTTACGGATCGCTGCCACCGACCCATATCTTTCTAAAAGCGCTTTCCTGCGCGCTTGACCTAGTTGCGGTACTTCATCTAGCACTGACTCGAGCATGATCTTTGATCTGCGTGAGCGGTGAAAAGTAATTGCAAATCTATGAGCCTCATCGCGTAGTCGTTGTAAAAGATAGAGTCCTTCACTTGACCTAGGTAGGATCAATGGATCCTTCGTGCCAGGCAACCAAACTTCTTCCAAACGTTTAGCCAGACCGCACAAAGCGATATCGGTAATGCCTAACTCATCAAAAGCGCGTTTAGCTACATTTACTTGGGGCAATCCACCGTCCACAACAATTAAATGTGGAGCATAAGAAAACTTACTTGGCTTCCCACCAAGTTCGGCAACCTCTACATCGCTTTCTTTGCGATCATCAAGCAATCTCTTCAAGCGCCTGGTTATAACTTGGTGCATTGCTCGAGTGTCGTCAAAACCTTCATCAGTATTGATTATGAATCTTCGGTATTCACTTTTCTTTGCCATTCCATCTTCAAATACCACCATCGAGGCAACCACTGAGGTGCCTGAAATATTTGAAATATCAAAGCACTCTATTCGAAGTGGCGTGTTCTCAAGATCTAATATCTCCTGTATTTCAGTTAAGGCTTTACCGCTGATGGCAACGTCATTTGCACGTTTACTTAAGTACTGAATCAACGAATACTGAGCATTTCGCTTAACGGTACCTAGAAGTTCAACTTTTTCGCCACGTTGTGGCACCCTAATTTCAGTTTTTGTGCCGCCAAGTGATCCTAAATAGAGTTCAATCTGTTCGACATTTTCAGGTTCAGAGTTAATATAAATATTACGGGGTACCGAAATAGCGCCAGTTCCATAAATTGAATACAACAGCGCACTGACAACATCCTGGCCCTCTAGAACCATTTCCTGGTCAACTATCCAAGATCGTGAACCTTTTACTGAGCCGCGGTGCATGGAAAAGATTGAACCAGCGGCGTGAAAACCATCTTGATAAATTGCGATGAAATCCCCATCAAGGTCATCAGAGAAATTACCTTGTGTAGATTTTTGAGCTTTTTCGAAAGATTCAATTTGATCACGTAAACGTGCCGCCCGCTCAAAATCTTCGCGTGAGGCTGCATCCTGCATCTCCTCATGGAGTTTAGGGACAATATTTTCCATACCCGATTCCATAAAATCATCTAAGCGATGCGCTAGTGCTAGGTGGTCCTCCTTGGAAATCCATCCAACACAAGGGGCGGCACATTTTCCAATATCACCAAGAAGGCATTGTCGTTTACTTCTTTGGGCACGAGAGAAATTAGAAGATGAACATGAGCGCACTGGAAATACCTTGAGTAAAACTTCAAAAGTATTGCGAAGTGCCCAGGCATTTGTGTAAGGACCGAAATATTTAAGCCCTGGCCGTTTGTCTTTCCGCGTAATGAATATCATTGGGAACTCATCATTAAGCGATAGCGCTAAATACGGATAAGACTTGTCATCTTTGAATTGGACGTTGTATTTGGGTTGATACTGCTTAATCCAGGAAAATTCCAAGGCCAGCGCTTCAAGTTCGGTACTTACTATCGTCCAATCAACACGCACGGCTTCATGAACCATTCGATTTGTTTTAGTAGCCAAATTACTTTGAAAGTAATTGCTTAATCTATTCTTAAGGTTTTTTGCTTTACCTACATAGATAACTTTGTCTGCTTTGTTAAAGAAGCGATATACCCCTGGATGCTCTGGAATATCACGTGGCCGATAATCTTTAGGATCTGCCATTGAACTATTTCTTCGTCGCTACTTTTCGATTACTAGCCAGAATCTCACCCAAGAATTGGCCGGTGTAGCTTGCCTTTACTTTAGCTACATCTTCAGGTGTGCCTTGCGCTACAACTAGTCCCCCTCGGAACCCACCCTCTGGACCCATGTCTATTACCCAGTCCGAAGATTTAATGACATCTAAATTGTGCTCAATAACCACAACTGTGTTACCGGTATCTACAAGACGGTTTAGGACACCTAATAGTTTGCTGACATCTTCAAAGTGCAGACCTGTTGTTGGTTCATCCAATACATAAATGGTTCTACCGGTTGATCGACGTTGTAATTCAGTTGCTAATTTTACGCGCTGAGCTTCGCCACCAGAAAGTGTTGGTGCTGATTGTCCCAGCCGAACGTAACCTAGACCAACATCATTGAGCGTCTTTAAATATCGCGCGATGGCGGGAACTGATTCAAAGAAATCAGCGGCAAGTTCGATTGGCATGTTTAATACGTCGGCAATTGTTTTGCCTTTGTAATGCACTTCTAGAGTTTCCCGGTTATATCTAGCGCCGTGACAAACTTCGCATGGCACATATACATCGGGCAAGAAATTCATCTCAATTGTGATTGTGCCGTCACCTGAACAGTTCTCGCAGCGACCGCCTTTGACGTTAAATGAAAAGCGACCTTGCTGGTAGCCGCGAATTTTTGCCTCAGAAGTTTCTGCAAACAGGGCGCGAACCTTGTCGAAAACTCCTGTGTATGTAGCCGGGTTAGAACGAGGTGTCCGCCCAATTGGGGATTGATCTACGTGAACGACTTTATCCAATAAATCAATTCCAGTAACTGTTCGGTGTCGACCAGGCACCAGGCGTGAACCATTGAGTTTATTAGCAAGCGTTGTGTACAAAATATCGTTGACTAGCGTTGATTTTCCAGAACCGCTTACACCTGTGACTGAAACAAAAACGCCTAGTGGAACTTCCACGTCAATATTTTGTAAGTTATTTTCTTTAGCCCCTTTAACCACTAACTGGCGCTTTGGATCTATTGGACGACGCTTTGCGGGAATAGCGATTGATTTGCGACCAGATAAATATGCACCCGTAATTGATTCTTTAGAAGCAATGAGTTCTTCGTAAGAACCAGAGACAACGACTTTGCCACCATGTTCACCAGCACCTGGGCCAATGTCAACAACCCAGTCTGCCGTACGAATAGTCTCTTCATCATGCTCAACGACGATGAGAGTATTACCTAAATTGCGAAGGCGGGTTAGCGTATCAATTAAGCGGCGGTTATCTCGTTGGTGCAATCCAATACTTGGCTCATCCAACACATAAAGTACGCCAACTAATCCGCTTCCAATTTGGGTTGCAAGTCGGATTCGTTGCGCTTCTCCCCCAGATAACGTGCCAGCTGGTCGTGCCAGAGACAAATAATCAAGTCCAACATCTAATAAGAAACCTAGACGGGCGTGAACTTCTTTCATAACTCGTTCAGCGATTTGAGCTTCACGCTTATTTAACTTAATTTCTTTGAGAAATTCGGCACAGTCCATAATTGAAAGTTCGGTAATTTCACTGATGTTCTTACCACCTAAAGTCACTGCTAAGACTTCTGGCTTTAATCGAGCGCCATTACAGACATCACAAGGGGTTTCGCGCATATACGCTTCATATTTATCACGACTGTAATCACTGTCCGTTTCACTGTGACGTCGATGGATAAAAGGAATTACCCCCTCAAAACCAGTGGTGTAATTCTTGGTGCCATAGCGGCCCTTATATTTCATTTTGATTTCATATTCATAGCCGTTAATGATTGCATCACGCGCTTTAACGGAGATCTTCTTCCAGGGTGTATCTAGTGAAAATGCAACATCTTTAGCTAGTGCTTCAAGTAAGCGCAGGAAATAATCTGATGACTGCCCGCCGGACCACGGGGCAATCGCGCCGTCATTAATTGAGATTGAATCGTCAGGGATTATCAATTCTTCATCAACTTCTAGCTTGGTGCCAATGCCCGAGCACTCTGGGCATGCACCAAATGGTGAGTTAAAAGAGAACGAGCGAGGTTCAAGCTCTTCAAAAGAGAGGTTGCAATCATGGCATGCCAAATGTTCGCTATAGGTCCGCTCTTTTTCATCACCCTTGGCATCGACGAAATCTAACAAAACTATGCCCGAGGCAAGGCGAAGGGCAGTTTCTATGGAATCAGTTAAGCGAGTCTTTGACTCAGCCTTTGCAGTTAAACGATCTACAACTACTTCGATTGTGTGCTTTTCCTGTTTCTTTAACTTTGGCACATCGGTAAGTTGGATTACTTCTCCATCTACACGAGCACGTGAAAATCCTTGAGTAATAAGGTCGGCGAATAAATCTACGAACTCACCTTTTCGTGCGCGCACAATTGGTGCAAGAACCTGAAATTTGGTGGTTGGTGGCATCGTCAAAATCTGATCAACTATTTGCTGTGGAGATTGTCGTGTGACTGCTTTGCCGCAATTAGGACAGTGCGGACGTCCTGCACGTGCAAATAGCAAACGCAGATAGTCATACACCTCAGTGATTGTTCCCACGGTTGAACGGGGATTTCGATTTGTTGATTTTTGATCAATAGAAACTGCTGGTGATAAGCCTTCGATGAAGTCAACATCTGGTTTATCCATTTGTCCAAGGAATTGACGCGCATAGGCAGATAATGACTCAACATATCGACGCTGACCTTCAGCGAAAATAGTGTCAAACGCTAATGATGACTTACCTGAACCAGATAGACCGGTAAAAACAATTAAGGCATTTCGTGGAAGTTCAATTGATACGTTCTTGAGATTGTGTTCACGTGCTCCACGAACAATGAGTTTGTCGATAGTCACTAAACTCCTGCCTCTTCCATTGAACGTAGTTCCTTCTTTAAAATCTTAATCTCATCACGTAAGCGCGCTGCGACTTCGAATTGGAGATCCCCTGCAGCTGCCCGCATCTGGTCGGTGAGCGAGCCTATCAACGCCATCAGCTCTTGGCGTGGCAAAGTGGCCAACGATTTAACGTATAAGCCGGCAGTTGCTGAAATCTTTTGATTAGCTTTTTTGCTATTTGCCATCAACTCATCAGTATCGTCGGATTCGCGATTGATTAAGTCAGTAATGTCTGCAATTTTCTTGCGCAGCGGCTGAGGATCTACACCGCGCTCTAAGTTATAGGCAACTTGCTTGGCTCTGCGACGATTAGTCTCATCGATAGCTTTGGCCATAGAAGCTGTGATGTTATCGGCATACATGTGTACCTCGCCCGAAACATTTCGCGCTGCGCGACCAATGGTCTGAATGAGTGAAGTTGCAGAACGCAGGAACCCCTCTTTATCAGCATCAAGGATGGCAACCAGCGAAACTTCTGGAAGATCTAAGCCTTCGCGCAAGAGGTTAATTCCAATCAGGACATCGTATTCTCCAGTACGAAGTTCACGTAGTAATTCAACGCGACGTAAAGTATCAACTTCAGAGTGCAGATACCTCACTCGAACTCCCTTTTCCTGAAGGTAGTCAGTTAAATCCTCACTCATTTTCTTGGTCAAAGTCGTTACGAGTACTCGCTCATTTTTTTCGGCACGAATTGTAATTTCATTGAGCAAGTCATCAATCTGACCTTTGATAGGTTTAATAATAATTTGTGGGTCTACTAAACCAGTTGGGCGAATGACTTGTTCGACTACATCGCCATCAACTTTAGCCATTTCATATTTTCCGGGAGTAGCTGAGAGATAAATTTTCTGTCCGGTACGATCTAAGAATTCAGGGAATTTTAGTGGGCGATTATCTAGCGCGCTAGGCAAGCGAAATCCATGTTCTACGAGTGTGCGTTTTCGTGAAGCATCGCCTTCAAACATAGCGCCTAACTGTGGGACTGTGACGTGGCTTTCATCAATTACCACCAGAAAATCTTCGGGGAAATAATCCAAAAGACAGTTTGGTGCTGAGCCTGAATCTCGACCATCTAAATGACGTGAGTAGTTTTCAATTCCACTACAAAAACCGATTTGTTCCATCATCTCGATATCAAAGGTTGTGCGCATTCTAAGGCGCTGTGCCTCAAGAAGTTTGCCCTGCTTTTCAAATAAGTTGAGTTGGATCTGAAGCTCATCTTGAATGTCACCAATTGCGCGCTTCATGGTTTCAGGCCCTGCGGCATAGTGCGTCGCCGGAAAGATGTACATCTCTTCCTCATCGCGCATGATTTCACCGGTCAGCGGATGCAAGGTTGTGATTTTTTCAATCTCATCACCAAACATCTCGATGCGAATTGCCAACTCTTCGTACATAGGGATGATTTCAATGGTGTCTCCACGAACCCTAAAAGTACCGCGCTCAAAGGCAACATCATTGCGCTTATATTGAACATCCACGAATTTGCGCAAAAGTGCATTGCGTTCGATTTCATCGCCTACGCGCAATTTGATCATTCGATCTACGTACTCTTGTGGTGTACCTAAGCCATAGATGCAAGATACGGTTGCAACAACAATGACATCGCGGCGAGTTAGAAGCGAGTTAGTTGCAGAGTGTCTTAATCGCTCAACTTCATCATTAACGCTTGAGTCTTTCTCAATAAAGGTATCAGTCTGAGGGACATAGGCTTCGGGCTGGTAGTAATCGTAATAAGAGACAAAGTATTCGACGGCGTTATTCGGTAACAGTTCGCGGAACTCATTAGCTAACTGTGCGGCCAAAGTTTTGTTGGGCGCAAGTACTAAAGTTGGCCGCTGTAGTTTTTCGATCAGCCAGGCTGTTGTCGCCGACTTTCCGGTACCTGTTGCACCTAGTAAAACAACATCTTGTTCGCCGGCAGCTATTCGGCGCGCAATCTCTGCAATAGCTTCGGGTTGATCCCCGGCTGGCACATAATCACTAATTACTTGAAAAGGCTCGACTCGTCGTTGGAGATCAGAAATCGGGCGCATTTGCTAAGCCTACTTTTTAACATCCCTGTCCGCGAGTTCATCCCATATATTTTCAACTTTACGCAGTAACTCATCTTCGCTGCCATCATTTTCGATGAGAAAATCTGCTATAGATTCGCGTTGTTCGCGGGTAGCCTGCGCTGCAATTCTTGCCTCTATCTCAGAAATGTGTAAACCCTTGGCCCGCAGCCTTGCGATCCGGTTTTCCATCGACGCTTCAACAGTAATAACTAAATCAAAGCGATCTTGTGCTTTAGTTTCAATGAGCAATGGAATCTCATAGACAAGTGTTTCATTTTCCTTTAGAGATGCCACAGCTTCCTCAAACTCATGTCGAATCCAGGGATGAATAATGTTTTCTAACTTCACCTTCAACGCGGGATCTTTAAATACCAACTCCCCCAAGGCCCTTCGATCAATATCGCCATTTTTTAGAATCGAATCGCCGAAAATCATGACAACTTCATCAAAACCAGTTGAGCCTCGCTCTATCGCCGCGCGAGCTAATTGATCGGCATCGATAACAAGTGCGCCTAAGTCAGCAAAATATTCGGCAGCAAGTGATTTGCCACTTCCGATTCCACCAGTCAAACCAATTACGCGCATGGATTAAGGATAACCCGAGTAGAAAAGAAAAAAGGACCCGACTATTACATCGGGTCCTTTTACTTTAATTATTTCTATTCAGCAGCTGGAGTTTCTTCCTCTGCTGGAGTTGCAGCAGCGTCAGCAACCTTTGCTTCTGCCTTCTGCTTCTTGTGTGCCAAGAAACGCTCTTGAGCTTGGGCGTACTGCTTTTCCCACTCTTCGCGCTGTGTTTCATATCCTGGCTTCCACTCTTGCGCTTCTGAATCAAAACCTTCTGGATAGATGAAGTTTCCTTCAGCATCGTAGCG
>CAINSH010000051.1 GCA_903852955.1 uncultured Actinomycetes bacterium
GATTCAGAAGGAGCACCAACTACAACTTTGGCAGCAGATTTAATTGTGCCGTTATGAGTGACGACTACAACCCGTTGCCCAGGGTATTCGGCAGCGATTTGTGCCAAAGCTGCATCGACTCGAAGTGCAACGTTGTCATATGACTCTCCCTCAGGAGGCGCAAATGAAGTTGAGCAGATCCATGAGTTGTAATCGGCAGGGTAACGCTCTTTGACTTCATCAATTGATAGACCATCCCAGATTCCAAATGAGCATTCAATCCAAGCTTCTTCAAAGTTAATCGGTAACCCTGTAGCACGAGAAATCGCTTCTGCAGTTTGCGTTGTCCGGCGAAGTGGTGATGCAAGCAAAACTTCGGGGTTGAGTTCTGCAATTGCTGCAGCGACTTTTTCGGCTTGAGCCAATCCCGTTTCAGTTAGTTCTGGGTTAAGTGGACCGTCACCAGAAAATTTTTTCATTGGCGTTAAAACGGTCTCGCCATGTCGAATTAAATAGATAGTTGTTGATTCCTCTTTTGTCAGCAACCGCTCGGTTAAGTAATTTTGGCGAATAGAAATGATTTCGCCGCCACCTGATTTCTCATCTAAGGCTTTATTTGCAAGACGGTCGGCATGAGAATTCTCATCGCGTGGAATCCAGGTGTAAGAAACTAATGATGCCGTGTGGGCATTACGGGCATCGTTAGCTAATTTACGCATATCGGCATGCTTAATCTGCCAGCGTCCAGACATCTGTTCGACAACTAATTTGCTATCCATCTTCACATCAACTGTTGCTGATGGATCTAGCGAATTGATTGCAGTAAGACCCGCAATAAGGCCGCAGTATTCGGCAACATTGTTTGTTGCAATGCCAATGAAGTCATATAACTCAGCGATGATCTTGCCATTTTCGGTTATTACTGAGCCATATCCGGCTGGGCCAGGATTTCCGCGGGAACCACCATCGGCAGTTAATAAAAAATGGCGTGCCATTAATTAAGCCCCGCGCACCAATATGCAACGACACTCTTCGCAGCGCACAACTTCATCTTCGGCTGACTCAGCGATTCGCTTGAGTTCGACAGTATTAATTGAAAGGTGACAACCTGTGCAAGCTCCTGCAATCAGGGCTGCAGCACCAGTTCCATTATTTGCTGCACGAATCTTTTCATAAAGGGTGATTAATTCAGGTGAAACAGATGCCAAAGTTTCTGCGCGCTCTTTTGCAATTGCTTCAAGTTCGCCATTAATACGCGCAAGTGCATTTTCCTTACGGATATTTAAATCATTAATTTGTTCGGTATGTGTTGCTTCTTGGGTTTGTAAATCTGTAATGCGAGCTTTGATCTCGTCAACGCGCATCATTATTTCAAGTTCGACTTCTTCAAGTTCGCTGCGGCGAGCATTAAGTGTTCCAACTTCATGCTGCAACTGTTCAAGTTCCTTAGGCGAAGCCGAGCCACCTGAAAGACGGCTTTCATCGCGCGTAATCCGTGTGACTATTTGTTCAACATCACCTTCGGCGCGTAATAATTCGCGCTTAACGTCACTGAGTTCAGTTTCGGCAGCAATTCGAAGATCACGAGCATTGTGTGATTTTGTTGTTACAGATGCCAACTCCGCAATTTCAGGAAGAGTTGAAGCTGTGTGATTTAGGGCAGTTGTTTTTTGGTCGAAAGAGGCAACATCTAATATCTGACGTTGATCGCTTTGACTGGCTTTCATAACTGCGATCAACCCTTTCTTACAACAACTGGTGGGCGCTGAGGGTTTCGAACCCCCGACATTCTCGGTGTAAACGAGACGCTCTACCACTGAGCTAAGCACCCGCGTACTCGATCTTTTGAGTACTGGTGAATCTTACTTCACCATTGGAAAAACGCTAAATCCCCCGCTTAAAGCGCAGCAATTGCCGCCTTGTATTCAACGATATTTCGAGCATCGCCTAGTCCATTTACAACCTGCCAACGAAGGATGCCTTCCTTATCGATCACAAAAGTTCCTCGAGTTGCACAACCACGTGTTTCTTCAAAAACGCCATAGGCCTTTGCAACTTCACCATGCGGCCAGAAATCTGCAAGAACTGGAAACTTGTATCCCTCTTGTTCAGCAAATGCGCGTTGTGCATACATAGGGTCGCATGAGATTGCGAGCAACTGAACGTTTTCGTTTTGAAAGGCAGCTAAATCATCACGCAATGCACAAAGCTCTCCAGTGCATATTCCGGAGAATGCAAATGGATAGAAAAGTAGAACTACATTTTTCTCACCTTTAAAAGAGGAGAGTGAAATTTTCTCACCATGTTGATTCATTACTTCAAAATCTGGAGCGGCTTGGCCAATTGTCAATGTTGTTTGCGTCATGGCGAAAACCTATCGCTTACCTGCTTTACGTGCCACTAGACGTGTTGCACTCCAGTCTGCTGCAATTGAAAAAGATGATGTCTGACTTAGACCTGCGGTAGGCGCTGCATCTTGAATATCACTTGGTTCTACATGCCCATCACGGCCAACCTTTGGAGTTAAAACCCAAATTGGCCCGGTCTCACTTAGATATGTAAGGGCGTCCATTAACTCATCCACTAAATCGCCATCACCATCTCGCCACCAAATAATTACGCCATCAACAACTTCCTGCGATTGACCATCAAGAAATTCAGATCCGGTAATTGCACAAATCTGTTGACGAAGATTTTCGTCACACCCGTTGGCACGGCCGACCTCCAGAATCAGGTCGCCCTCCTTGAAGCCCATTCGTGCTGGCACGGGCTAATTCCACACAATCTAAGCCCCTTGCACAAGGGGTCAAAGGCTAAAAAGCGTGTTTAATTCCGATTTCGACTTACTGGTCAGTTCGCGCAAGAATAGGCACCATGAGCGAAAACTTCGAAGCGCCCGATCAGATCATCGACCAGTTAGTTGATACCGACCCTTCCGAGACCGCTGAATGGCAGGCATCTTTTGATGCCGCACTTGATAACGCTGGACCTGTTCGTGCTCGCTATTTAATGTTGAGCCTTTTAAAGCGAGCACATGAGAAAAACATCGGACTTTCTGCGCTTCGTACTACTGATTACATCAACACAATTTCTCCAGAAAATGAACCAGCTTTCCCAGGCGATGAAGACATTGAGCGTCGCATCCGCGCAATTAACCGCTGGAACGCAGCGATGTTGGTACACCGCGCACAACGTCCAGGCGTTGGCGTGGGTGGGCATATTTCAACATATGCATCTTCTGCATCTTTATATGAGGTCGGTTTTAATCACTTCTTCCGCGGACAAGATCATCCAGGTGGCGGGGATCAAATCTTTTTCCAGGGACATGCAAGTCCAGGAATGTATGCACGCGCATTTCTTGAAGGCCGCTTAAGCGAAGATCAACTTGATGGTTTCCGCCAAGAACTTTCTCATCCCGGTGGCGGACTTTCCTCTTATCCGCATCCTCGTTTGATGCCAGATTTTTGGCAGTTCCCAACAGTGTCAATGGGAATTGGTCCTATAAATGCAATTTACCAAGCTAGATATAACCGTTATCTACACAACCGTGGAATTAAAGACACTAGCGATCAACGCGTGTGGGCGTTTCTAGGTGATGGTGAAGTTGATGAAGTAGATACTTTAGGTGCAATTGGTTTAGCAACTCGCGAAAAACTAGATAACTTAACTTTTGTTGTTAACTGTAATTTGCAACGCTTAGATGGTCCGGTCCGCGGAAATGGAAAGATTATTCAAGAACTTGAATCAATCTTTGGTGGAGCTGGGTGGAATGTAATTAAAGTTGTATGGAGCCGTGACTGGGATCCACTTTTGGCACAAGATCGCGAAGGCGCGCTAGTTAACATAATGAATACAACGCTAGATGGGGATTATCAAACATTTAAAGCTGAATCAGGTGCCTATATCCGCGAAAATTTCTTTGGTCGCGATCCACGTACTGCTGCGATGGTTGCAGGTTGGACGGATGAACAAATTTGGAGTTTAAAGCGCGGTGGGCATGATTACCAAAAATTATTTGCAGCATATACAGCAGCTACTCAAGATAATGGCCGCCCAACAGTCATCTTGGCTAAGACAATTAAGGGCTGGACTCTTGGATCAAGTTTTGAAGGACGAAACTCAACTCACCAAATGAAGAAGATGTCACTTGAAGATATCAAGCAGTTCCGTGACACATTACACCTTGATATTCCTGATGAGAAGTTAGATAAGTATCTTCCTCCTTATTACAAGCCAAAAGAAGATTCACCTGAAGCGCGCTATTTATCTGAACGCCGCGCGGCACTTGGTGGATCAATTCCGCGACGCCGAGCAATTTCACGTCCACTTGCCCAACCTGATGATTCAGTTTATGAATCAGTAAAGCGTGGATCAGGACATCAGGAAATTGCAACCACAATGGCCTTTGTTCGCATGCTAAAAGACTTAGTTAAAGATCCAGGTCTTGGCGCACGTATCGTGCCAATTATTCCTGATGAGGCCCGTACTTTTGGAATGGATTCACTATTTCCAACGCTTAAGATTTACTCTCCACACGGTCAGAAATATGCCGCAGTTGATCGTGATTTAATGCTTTCTTACAAAGAATCTTCTACCGGTGTAATTTTGCATGAAGGTATTAACGAAGCAGGTTCTGTCGCATCCTTTACTGCAGTTGGTTCTTCTTACTCAACTCATGATGAACCAATGATTCCTATGTACATCTTCTATTCAATGTTTGGTTTCCAGCGCACAGGCGATGCTTTCTGGGCAGCTGCTGACCAACTTGCACGTGGCTTTGTCATCGGCGCAACTGCTGGTCGCACAACACTTAATGGCGAGGGCCTACAACACGAAGATGGACATTCACCACTTCTGGTTTCAACTAACCCAGCAGTGGTTGCTTATGATCCGGCTTTTGCTTTTGAATTAGGACATATTGTTAAAGATGGTCTACGCCGCATGTATGGCGAAAACAGCGAAAACATTTACTACTACTTAACTGTTTATAACGAGC
>CAINSH010000052.1 GCA_903852955.1 uncultured Actinomycetes bacterium
ATTTTGGTTTCACATCGGGGCTGATTTTGGTTTCACATCGGGGCTGATTTTGGTTTCACATCGGGGCTGATTTTGGTTTCACATCGGGGCTGATTTTGGTTTCACATCGGGGCTGATTTCGGTTTCTCACCAAAGGTTTACCTGTTGATAACAATTTTCTTTGTCAGTACCCCTAGCCATTGTTCAACACATGAGCAGCGCCAACCTTTATCCAGTTCAAGAGCTCTCTACTGTTGCAACGAACAAATACGAATCAATAAGTTCTGATCAGGTTATTGCTAACTTATTGCATTCAATCCCTGGCATAAAATCTCTTTCAATTTTGGCTCCCATCAATCCCATGGAACTTTCTGTTTCCGCCCGAATAGATTTTCTCACTGCCCTAGAACGTCAGGCGGCTTGGCTACAGGCATTGCTACAGCGGGCAATTGTTGCAATCGCTGGCGATGAATCCAGCAGCACAGACAAAATTTGGGATGGAGTTGATGAAGCAGAGCGTGAAGACATTGCTACCGCACTTCGCTTATCACCAAATAGCGCACAGCTTCGAATAGATGTCGCACGAACACTCGTAAATCATTTACCTAATACCTGTGCTGCGTTGGCTATGGGAGAGATTTCGGCCTCACATGCCACCGTTATCGCCAAGGAAACTGCAGCTGCAATTCGAGACGGGCTAAGTGAGTCCGCAATATATGAAGTCGAATCAAAAGCGTTGAGCTTTGCTGAGTTTCACACCCCAGGCCAAGTAGCAAATAAAGTTCGGACAACAATTGCGCAGTTAGCTCCTGCAGAATTTGAAGAAATCGTTGACCGGGCTCGCGAATCACGCAAAGTCAGCTGTTACAACGATTCCGATGGCATGGCGACCGTGGTTGCAATATTGCCCGCGCAAGATGCACAGATTGTTATGAAATCGCTAGAGGCTTTCATATTAAAGATGAATGAGAAAGATGAACGCGAACGCAGTGAGGCTGCTCGCTTATATCGTGCAGGCTCTGGTGCAGGTTCTGGTGCAGGTTCTGGTGATAACACATTGAGTAATCGCTCTGAGACTAGTTCATGGTCATTGCTATCAGCCGATAACAAACGTGCTGATGCATTAACAGCAATTCTCTCTTCTGCTCTTGCTGAGAATGTTGATCTCGTAAAACCTCACCGGCGCGCAGTAACGGTAAACGTCACTATCGATCTTCCAACTTTATTGGGGCTAGCAGAGAATCCAGGTCAACTTTCTGGATACGGAGCAATCCCGGCATCAATTGCAAGAGAATTAGCTTCGGATGCAACATGGAAAAGATTTATAACTGATCCGCAAACAGGAAATCTCCTTGATTTTGGTCGAGAAAAGTATGAACCTCCACAAGCATTAGTTGATTTTTTATTAGCTCGAGATCGCACCTGCCGATTTCCTGGATGTCGACAACCCGCTACACGAGCTGACATTGATCATGCACATAGTTGGGATGCAGGCGGAAAAACTAATCTTGAAAACCTTGGGTTACTGTGCAGGCGACATCATCGAATGAAAACACATGGCCGATGGGGATTAGTCAGCCATGAAGATGGTTCCTGTGAATGGACATCTCCTGTTGGAAAAACCTACTTTGTGCCAGCGCGTCCAATCAACGAAATGGTGTGATGCTTAGCCAGCAATCCATGCGACGCGAAGTCGATACCAAAGTGCGCGAAGTCGATACCAAAGTGCGCGAAGTCGATACCAAAGTGCGCGAAGTCGATACTGGCTTAGTGCATACTTGCGAAATGATTTGGTGGCCAACAGAGGTTCCGACACTTACACATGGCCTAATTACCCTTCGCGCACCGAACGAAACAGATATTCCTCAGCTCTTTGAAGGTGCCCAAGATCCAATAATTCCGGTCTTCACCAGAATTCCTTCCAATTACTCTATGGCAAATGCCGAGTTTTATGTGCGAGAGCGCTCTCCAAACACCTTTGCAAATCAAACTGAACTTCAGCTTGCCGTTCAATACGGTAACGGTGATGATGCAAAATTCGCTGGCGCTTTTTCTTTTCACAGCATGGATCTTCGTGAGCATGTCGCTGAAATTGGGTATTGGCTAACCGCCCCTATGCGCGGCAAAGGAATTGGTGTAACTGCCACAAAACTTCTCACTCAGTTCGGCTTTGAGAGCATCGGTTTTGAGCGCATAGAGGCAGTCGTAAATGTTGAAAATATCTCCTCTCGTAAGCTTCTCGAAACCTCCGGGTATATCCTTGAGGGCATCATGCGCAAGAAATCGCGCAAAGAAGATGGATCGCAAATTGATATGGTGCTTTACTCAGCTATCCGTGATGAGTGGAATTGGAATTAAGTTTACAAAAGCCGTAGTCAGCTTTGAGTGTGAGGGGATGTAGATGGAAAGTCTGGTTGTACTAGTAACAATTCTCCTTGCTATCGCAATTATCTCAGGTCCTATCGCAATAGGAATTGCGCGGATTAAAACGCAGTCCCCTATAACTCTTATGCTTAAACGCATTATCCACGGAGCCTTTGTTTTGATGGGAACAATGGTGGGTGGTCAATGGATCTTCATTCCAAGCTTGCCACTATTTCCACGATTAATCGGTGTGACATCAGTTGTGCTCTGCTACATAGGTAGTCGCAATGAATACTTTCCAGAGTTTCGAATTTTTGCGATATTAACCAAGAAATTAAATGGTTTCCTGGAGCAGAAAGGTTGGAAAACAATTCCAGTTCGCAAAGAAATTATTGAAAACAAACCTGAATTCGGTCCAGTCGCAAAATGGCGGCCTTTTGGCGGAAGCAATGGCAAAGATGGACATGGGCCAAGCGGCCAGCATTGATTTTAATAACTCAATTCAAATACTTCTACGCATCGGCAAATTACCTTACTGAGAGTGAATATTCGTTCTGCTCCATCCACACTTTAGCTACCTAAAAATTCTTACTTTTTTCTTTGGCTAACCTGAAGGAATGAACACACAAACATCTCAATTAGCTACACCTCAAACACGAATAGCCGCATTTGCGGCCGAACTAGTCATAAGTATTCTGACTCTTGGAATCGGTTGGCTAATTTGGTCAGCGTATACATGGGCCAAAGGGACTACACCAGGACACCAATTGCTTGGCCATGAAATTGTAAATGTAGAGACAAATCTCCCACTGAGCTGGGGACAAATGGCGATGCGCGAGCTGGTCTTCAAGGGAGTAATAGGAGGAGTTCTTTCCTCTTTCACATATGGAGCATTCTCTCTAGCAGATGCGGGATTAATGTTTCGCGAAGATCGGCGTGCAATTCATGATTGGATGTCTTCAAGCATAGTGATTCAAAACAAGAAGGTTCCGAGTGGAAAAATTAGATTTTGAAGTCTGAGTTCAAACCAATTTACAGTTTTTAACTCTTTTCCAGTTGATACGTTCCTGCAGAGAAGTTGACAGGTTCCTGCCGAGAAGTTGACAGGTTCCTGCAGAGACATGTTCTTTCTATTACATACAGTGGTGGTGCCGGGAATCGAACCCGGGTCCTACGGTGCAAAAACTGGGCTTCTACGGGCGTAGTGTGATTAGCGCTTTCTCAGTCCCGAAGTTTCTCCACACGACTCTTCGACGAACTCAGTTGCAAAACTGTTCTCCATCGTTGTTTGCAACACCAACGAAGTGAAAAGCCCTCTAGCGACGCTAGGTTCCAGGTCGAGAGCGGCACCTGGG
>CAINSH010000053.1 GCA_903852955.1 uncultured Actinomycetes bacterium
ATCGGATGAAGGCGCGATGCTTTCCTATCTGGGTTATTTAGACCTTGATTCATTTATTAAAGATGTAGTCCCGGCAAACATTGCAATTAATGGTGTTATTGAATCCACTCTAGACAAAGGCAAAAGTGAAGTTGAAGTAATTGCTGAACTTCGCACTATCGCCTCCGAAAATAAAGTTTTTCGATCATTAATCGGAACGGGATATTACGGAACTATTGTTCCTCCAGTTATCAAGAGAAATGTTCTCGAAAATCCATCGTGGTATACCGCATACACTCCATATCAGCCAGAAATTTCGCAAGGCCGCCTTGAGGCACTTTTTGCTTTTCAAACAGTGATCTGCGAACTAACTGCCTTGGATGTTTCAAACGCTTCAATGCTGGATGAAGCAACTGCAGCTGCTGAGGCAATGACGCTTGCTAGACGAACCTCAAAATTAAGTGATGAAGCAGTGTTTTTAATTGAAGAACATGTGCATCCACAAACAAAAGCCGTAGTACTAACCCGTGCTAAGCCACTGGGAATCAAAGTTGTAGAAATTGATTCAGGTCATGTGGTGCGTGATGGTTACGAAGGTGATTTCTTTGGAGCTTTACTGCAATATCCGGATACAACTGGAACCGTTATTGATTACTCATCTTTTGCCGAATATGCCCATTCACGAGATGCATTAGTAATCGCTGCAACAGATCTTTTGGCATTGACCTTATTAAAAGCGCCAGGGGAGTGGGGAGCTGATATTGCAGTCGGAACTTCACAGCGTTTCGGAGTTCCAATGGGATTTGGTGGACCTCATGCTGGATTTATGTCCGTGCGAACCGGTCTCGAGCGTTCGATGCCTGGACGCCTAGTTGGTCAGAGCATTGATGCAAATGGCAAGCCGGCTTTTCGTTTAGCTTTACAAACACGCGAACAACATATTCGTCGTGACAAAGCAACGTCGAATATTTGTACCGCCCAAGTTCTATTAGCAAACATGAGCGCCTTCTATGCAATGTGGCACGGTCCAGTTGGCTTGCGACACATTGCCCAGAGAGTAAATAATTTTGCCTCTCGACTTCAAGCTGCAAGCAATAATCGGGAAGATGTTGTTTTCGATACGGTCCATATTGTTGTCAAGAACGCTGAAGAGATTCACAAAAAGGCGGTTGCGGCAGGTATTAATTTCGCCAGGGTAAGTGAAACTGAACTTCGCGTTAGCTTTGATGAGGAAACAACCGAACAAGTTTTTGCCGAAGTGCTTTCAATTTTGCAGCTTAAGGATGTTGCTGGACAAGATATTCCGCCAAAATTCGCACGTACAAGTAAGTACTTAACCCACCCTGTTTTTAATACCAACCATAGTGAAACCGGCATGATGCGCTATTTGCGCAACCTGGCCGATAAAGATTTAGCTCTGGATCGAACAATGATTCCTTTGGGTTCATGCACCATGAAACTCAATGCAGTTACTGAGATGGAAGCGGTTACTTGGCCAGAGTTTTCATCTTTACATCCATTTGCTCCGGTGGATCAGAGCGTGGGATCGCGTAAATTAATTTCACAGCTATCAGAATGGCTTATAGCTATCACTGGATATGACGCAGTTTCATTGCAACCAAACGCTGGAAGCCAGGGAGAATTTGCAGGTTTGCTTGCAATCAGAAACTTCCATGACTCTCGAGGTGATCAAGCTAGAAAAATCTGTTTAGTTCCATCTAGCGCCCACGGTACAAATGCAGCATCGGCAGTGATGGCCGGAATGAAGGTAGTGGTCGTTGAATGTGATGAAAATGGAAATGTTTCCGTCGATGATTTAAAGCAAAAAATTTCTGAACATGGTTCAGTGTTAGCTGCATTGATGATTACATATCCCTCAACGCATGGAGTTTTCGAAACAGCCGTCTCTGAAATTTGCGCACTTGTGCATGATGCAGGTGGTCAGGTATACGTTGATGGCGCAAACTTAAATGCACTTGTTGGAGTTGCTCAACCTGGAAAGTTTGGCGCAGATGTTTCGCACTTAAATTTACATAAAACATTTGCCATTCCACACGGTGGAGGAGGCCCTGGAGTAGGTCCAGTTATCTGTAGAGCTCACCTTGCTCCATTTTTACCTAATCACCCAATGGACTCACTAGCAGGACCCGCAACTGGTCCTGGAGCGATTTCAGCTGCTCCCTATGGATCAGCGAGCATCTTGGTGATCTCTTGGGCATATATCCGCTTGTTGGGGGGAGAGGGACTTACTCATTCAACTCGTACAGCGATTTTGTCAGCAAATTACATTGCAGCGCGTTTGCAAGATTCATACCCAGTGCTTTACACCGGAACAAATGGTCGAGTTGCACACGAATGCATTCTTGATATCCGAGGTTTAACTAAAGATTCAGGTGTAACCGTTGATGACATTGCTAAGAGATTGATGGATTACGGTTTTCATGCACCAACAATGTCTTTCCCGGTTGCGGGCACTTTGATGATTGAACCAACTGAGTCAGAGGACATGGCTGAAATTCACCGTTTTATCGATGCGATGATTTCGATTAGAGCCGAAATTCAGGAGATTTTAGATGGTTCTATAACTCATGAAGATTCAGCTCTTGCTCATGCGCCACACACGGCGCTATCGGTTGTTTCATCCCAATGGGATCGTGAATACAGCCGTGAAAAGGGCGGATATCCCGTTGTATTGGATGGTTTGGTGCCGGGAGAATCTATTGGCTCACGTATGAAGTATTGGCCGCCAGTTGCGCGCATTGATGGGGCACACGGGGATAGGAATTTGATCTGTGCCTGTCCACCTATCTCTGAGTTCGCATAACTTTACATAATGTAACTTATCGGCGATACACATATGCTCGGCGGGCAACCAATAGCAGCCAGATGAGCGTAATTATCAAGGCCCAATCGCCCAATCTATCTCGCATAGATAGCTGGTCAATTAAACCAACTTCGGCGTATAGATGATCGGCAACGCCCATCTTTGTCGATTTTATAATTTTGCCGCTGTGATCAATGACGGCTGAAAAACCAGTTGTTGATACAGAGAGAATATTTCTTGAATGTTCAATTGCTCGGATTCTAGTTATCGATAATTGTTGGGCACTTTCTGCAGACATTCCAAACGTTGCACTATTTGTTTGCACGACTATCAAGTTGGCAGAATTTGCAGCTGATTCGAGTAGTGAATCATCGATTAATTCATAGCAGATAATTGGCACAATTTTACCTGAATTGATCTTGAAGATTACTTGCGAATTCCCAGGGGTAAAATCACTCACTTGGCTTGCAAGGGGCGAGATTTTTGTGGCTAAAGATCTCAGTGGTATGTATTCGCCGAATGGAGTCAAATGTTGTTTATTGTAAATAATTTGTTGCTTATTGCTCCAAAGTATCGATGAATTAAAGCTTTGACCTCCTTTATTGACTATTGCGCCGAGAATTAGGGGTTTGTTAAATGAGTTCAATTCATCATTTACATCTTTATTCTGAAATGGATCAACATCGACGGCATTTTCTGGCCACAAAAGAAAGTCGACATCGGGGAACTGCACTAAAGCTCTATTGCTCTCACTTACATGATTGTAAAAAACAGCCTTAGCCCTGGCGTTAAAATCTAAACCGTAGTTTGGAACGTTACCTTGTATGAGTAATACTTTCATTGCGCTGGCTTCTGTGACATTTAAGGGCAAAGTTAAAAGTAACAAAGGAGCAATTATCAAAACAGGTAGTTTTTTATTGAAAACAAAGAAAATAAGCAGGGCCAGCAGAACGACACAAGCCGACAATCCTGCCGCTCCCCCATAGCTTGCGATCATTGCATACGGAGCATCTGCTTGTGAGTAAGCAAGGCGCGCCCAACCGAAACCACCAAATGGAAAGATGTTTCTTACTTGTTCCATTGCTATAAAAATGAAGGGATATGAGGCTATTCCCCATCGACCGGTTAATGCTAAAGGCAGATAGAGCAGTGATAGACCGATAGCTAAAATTATCCAAGGCGTAGAACCTACGTAAATGCTGGTCCAATGTAACAAATTCAAATTAAATGCTAAAGCGAAAACGAGGGCGGATAAGAGTTTCTTTTGGCTTCGATCAATTGCAAAAATATGAAGAGCTACTGCAAAAGGTGCAATAAACCACAAAGATAAAGGTGCGAAAGCAGTGCTAAGAAGCAACCCGCTAAAGGCACTTATTAGTAAATTTACCAACCTAATGCACTGATCAAACGATCAACGCTGGCACCTAATCCGTAGCGCTCCTTAAATTGATAAATCTCTGATAAATCCTTTGGTGCTTTTGGAATCGACAGATCTACGGTTGGTAAGGGTGCATTTCGTGCAACCTGAACAACAGTTGGTGCAATCGCTAAATAATCAGAACCTGCAATAATTTTCTTAGTTAAAGCTGGCGTCAAAGATTCATGACCGGCATGGGCTCCAGCTAACGCTTCATCAACGTTAGCAAAAGCATTGGCGATCACTGCGGCACCTTTTTCACCGATCCCTTTTACTCCGGGTAAACCATCAGAAGGATCGCCTCTAAACATTGCAAAGAGCGCATACCTATCCCCCGGAATTAAATATTTATTTTCTACATAAGCTTTATCTACCAAATCATGTTGGGAAATACCTTTTGCAAGATAGACGACTTTAATATCTCTTCGGTCATCAACCATTTGGAAAAGGTCTCGATCTCCCGTGACAATTCTTATTGGGCCCTTTTCGATTTCGGCATAAGTTGCCATGACATCATCGGCTTCAAAGTCATCGACACCTACAACCGGTATTCCAAATAAATCCAATAAATCAAGCAGAATTGGAATCTGAGGAGTCAGTGTTTCAGGCTCTTCTTCCTCATCACCTTCAGCTTCTAAACGATTGGCTTTGTAACCTGGAAAAAGTTCTACTCGCCAAGAAGGGCGCCAATCACCATCTAGGCAGGCCACCAAGCGATTTGGTTTATAAACTGAGATTAATCGCGCCGTCATATCGATGTAACCGCGAATTGCATTTACCGGAGTTCCATCAGGTGCACTTAACGTGTCTGGCATTCCGTAATAAGCGCGATACCAAAGAGATGCGCTATCTAGAAGCATTAATGTCATAAATCTCCCATGAGGAAGGCAACCACTCCCCTGTCGATGCGCTTAACGGCATCTTTGCATACTGGCCGAAGTTTTTCACTCGCCCCAGAAATTTGATTCAATAAGTCAATTAACTGTTTTGTAGATCGGACAAAGTCCCCAACGGACATGTCAGTTCCTTTAAGCACGTTTTGCAACGAGTTTCCATTTGCCCAACGGTATGCAACTGAACAAAAACCCGCATCTGGCTCTCGTTGAGTTTTCACGCCATAGTCGGTTTCAATCTCCTCTAACTGCGCCCACAAAGAGATGACATCAGTAAGTGCACTTGAGACCCGTGGACTTGGGAGCTTAGGTGCAACATTATCCGCGCTACGAGATTCGAAAATCATCGTTGAGACAACTGATAAAAGTTCGGGCGCATTAAGTTCATCAAGAATTCCAAGACGTATTGCTTCGGTGAGTAGGAGATCTGATTCGGCGTAAATTTTAGTGAGAATCTTTCCCTGCTCTGTCGGTTTCTCGCCATCGATATAACCCAGGTGCGTAAGTACCTGACAAATTTGGTCAAAAGTCTTAGCTATGACATGTGTGCGGTTTTCTACGCGGGTTCTTAAACCTTCATTTTCACGATTCAATCTTCCGGCACGTTCTGCCAAACGTGAGTGATCCTCACGCTCATTGCACCCGTGACAACTATGGTTGCGCATTTCTTTACGCAAATCGGATAAATCATTTTCTAACCTTGCGCGCTGCCGGTTATCAAAAGTTTTTTTGTTATCGCGTTTTGAGAGCAATACTTCTACTTCTTTGATTTCACGGCGGATTCGTGCATATTCTAGAAAATCGCCTAGATGGCATACGGCCTGTCCAAGAAGTTCCTCTATTGCGCTCTCATTCTTATGAATCTGCCTAGACAACCCCACAACTGCGCGATCTGCTTGGAACTGAGCGAAGGAAGACTCAAGTGATCGGCGTGCGCGTTCGCGTCCAAATCTTGCAATCAAGTTAATGGACATGTTGTAAGTTGGTGCGAAAGATGAACGAAGTGGGTAAGTACGAGTTGAAGCTAAACCAGCCGCCGATGCTGAATCCACTGTTGGCGACCACTGAATGACTGCGTTTCCCTCAATGTCGATTCCTCGTCGACCTGCACGGCCAGTGAGTTGCGTGTATTCACCTGGTGTGATGGGGACATGGGCTTCGCCGTTGTATTTAATCAATTTCTCAAGGACAACCGTACGAGCCGGCATGTTGATGCCTAAAGCCAGAGTCTCAGTAGCAAAAACTGCCTTTACTAATCCGCGCTGAAACAGATCTTCAACGGCCCCTTTAAAACTTGGCAATAGCCCGGCATGGTGGGCGGCGATTCCGCGTTCTAGTGCGGTTAACCATTCGGTGAATCCGAGAACTTCCAAATCCTCTTCGGCAATATTTTGGGTGTACTTAAGCGCCGTGGCTCGAATTTCATTTCGCTCTTCGGTATTGGTCAATCGCAATCCTGCATGTAAACACTGCTTAACGGCAGCGTCGCATCCAACTCTGGAAAAGATAAATGTGATGGCTGGTAAAAGATTTTCATGGGAGAGTTTTTCAATAATGTCTGCGCGAGTTAGGCGATCTGCCGGCTCGTTATAACGACCTCTTCGGTGACGACTAATCGCTGCCTTGCGAACAGCTTCACGCTCGCGTTGCAAAATTTCAGGGTTAATCTGACCAGGTTTTTCAAAAAGATCAAGTAGTCGGTTGCCTATAAGTACATGCTGATACAGCGGAATAGGACGGATTTCGCTAACAATGACTTGAGTATTTCCTCTGACTTCACCTAACCATTCACCGAATTCCTCGGCATTTGAAACTGTTGCAGAGAGGGATATAACTTGAACACTTTCCATTAAGTGGATCAAAACTTCTTCCCAAACAGCTCCACGAAATTTATCAGCTAAGTAGTGGACTTCATCCATCACTACAAAACCTAAATTAGTCAGCGTATTAGAGCCCGCGTACAACATATTACGCAAAACCTCAGTAGTCATTACGAGGATATCGGCTTCACCATTAATGCTGGTATCTCCCGTTAATAAGCCAACGCGGTCTTCGCCAAACTTTGCAACAAACTCGGAGTATTTTTGATTGGATAAAGCCTTAATTGGGGTTGTATAAAAGCACTTCTTTCCAAGTTTTAAGGCCAGGTGTGCTGCGAATTCACCAACAACGGTTTTTCCGGCTCCGGTAGGGGCTGCAACCAAAACTCCACTTCCATCTTCAACTGCATGGCAAGCTGCTATTTGAAAAGGATCAAATTCAAAGTCAAAACTGCTTATGAATTCCGTTGTTTCTTTAAATTTTGTTCGTAGCTTTGCCGCAGCGAATTTCTCCGCAGGTGTTGTCATGGCATCCACGTCGATAGCGCACCAGATATGCATTCAGCAGTTATTGGTAGTTGGCCAACTCGTTCGCCATCGGCATAGGCAACTGCATCGGCTGTTATTGAAACCTTCTTGCTGCGCACGATTTCGACCGCCGGATGGGATATGTGAGTACCTTTGAAAACGCGTGGAAAGACTTTCAGGAACTCAATTTTCGAAATCGGGTGAAGGACCATTACATCAAAAAGACCGTCGGTGAGCTCTGCTTCAGGGCAGACCAACATTCCACCGCCATAGGATCTGCCGTTCGCAACGGCGATGAGCATGGCCTGCGTTGAGATAGTCCGATCATCGAGAGTGATTTCATAGTGTCTAGGTTTGAATCTAGGAAGTTCAAATGCGATAGCCACATCGTATTTTTTTGGACCCTTGGGCCAAGACATTGCATTTGCTCGCTCATTTACGATGGAATCAAAGCCAGTAGATAAAATTGCACCAAACCATTCACCATCTACCAGGCCCAAATCTATTTGTTGGGCTTTTGTATGGATAACGGCATCTAATATTTCATCAATTTTGGTTAGAGACCAACCAAGAGTTCGAACAAAATCGTTACCTGTGCCCGCTGGAATCATTGCCAATGGAATTTGAGCAGGAACAGTTTTTTGTAAGGTCAGGTGCAGTAAACCGTCTCCCCCGACAGCTATTACGCCTTCGCAATCTGGATATTTGTTAATAAATTTTGCGAGCAAATCGCCTTGATCAATTTGATTCTTACCAATAATTATTTCATAGTCGATTTTTCGTGAATTCAAAAAACCTGCGACATGTGTACCTAAGGTCGCCCCTTTTCCTTGCCCTGATACGGGATTAATTACTAAGGCCCACATGCGCCGACCCTATCTAACTATTCGTCTATTGGTGTTGGGGCGTCGATTGATGTTGCAGAAGTCTCAATCGTAGAAATGCGCTTATCACGTCGTTTGTCCACCAAGAGTCCAATACCGCCGGCCATAAAGTAGAGCGCGATCAATGGCAATGCCAAGAGAGTCATCGTCACGGGGTCTGGTGTAGGAGTGAACGCTGCAGTGAAAAGAAAAATTGCAAAAACCCAAACTCTCCAAGGTTTTAAAATTGTTTCGCCTCTGATAAATCCAATGAGATTAAAGGTAACCAAGAAAACCGGTAGTTCGAAGGCAAGACCGAAAATGAGAATAATCCTCATAACGAAGTCTAAATAATCATCAAATTTAATTAGATTTGATAAAGCTGAAGGCGTAAATCCGAAAAGCATTTTGATTGCTAGTGGAAGAACTAAATATCCAAGATATGCACCTATCGCAAAAAATGGCGTTGCACACATAATGAACAGAATTGTGTTTCGTTTTTCTTTGCGGTGAAGCGCAGGTGCGATAAAAGCCCACAATTGATAAAGCCAAACCGGAGCGGTA
>CAINSH010000054.1 GCA_903852955.1 uncultured Actinomycetes bacterium
AAGGACGCTCTCGTAGAAGCTATCGCTGATTTACAGGCGAAGAACCGCGAAGCTGCAAAAGCTGAACGCGAAGCGCGACGCGAAGCGCGCAATAATCGAAAGAAAGAAAGCAAGCCTTCTAATAACAACGATGATTCAGATGATGAGGGTGAGGATTCCTCAGTTCCGCAAACTAACAACGACCGCGGAAACGACCGTGGAAACCGCAATGAGCGCTTTGATCGCAACGATCGACATGCTCGTGGCCGTGATCGCAACCGTGATCGCAACCGCGATCGAGCACCACGCGAAGAGCGCGAACCAGTTATCACCGAAGATGATGTTCTAGTCCCAGTAGGTGGCTTACTAGATATTCTCGACAGTTATGCATTTATCCGAACTGCCGGTTACCTTCCAGGGCCAAACGATGTTTATGTCTCATTGCAGCAAGTTCGTAAAAACGGACTACGCAAAGGTGATGTTGTAACTGGTCAAGTTCGCCAGCCACGCGAAGGCGAAACTAAGCAGAAGTTCAATGCACTGATCACTCTTGAAACCGTCAACGGAATGACTCCAGAGGAAGCACGAAACCGTGTTGAATTTGGAAAGTTAACTCCACTTTACCCTCAGGAGCGTTTGCGTCTTGAAACAGAACCTAATGTATTGACAACACGTGTTATCGATTTGATTGCGCCAATTGGTAAAGGCCAGCGCGGACTTATTGTTTCGCCACCAAAGGCCGGTAAGACCATGGTATTGCAGTCAATTGCGAATGCAATCACGACAAATAATCCAGAGTGTCATTTGATGGTTGTGCTTGTTGATGAGCGCCCAGAAGAAGTTACAGATATGCAGCGATCTGTTAAAGGCGAAGTTATCGCTTCAACATTTGATCGCCCGGCAGATGACCACACAACTATTGCTGAACTTGCAATCGAACGCGCAAAGCGCCTCGTTGAATTAGGTCACGATGTAGTTGTCCTGCTTGACTCAATCACTCGTCTTGGACGTGCGTACAACATCGCAGCACCAGCATCAGGCAGAATTCTTTCTGGTGGCGTTGATTCTGCGGCGCTGTATCCACCAAAGAAGTTCTTCGGAGCTGCTCGTAATATTGAAGATGGTGGATCACTCACGATTCTTGCAACAGCACTTGTTGATACAGGTTCTCGCATGGATGAAGTTATTTTCGAAGAGTTCAAGGGAACTGGAAACATGGAGTTAATCCTTGATCGCAAAATGGCTGATAAGCGAATTTTCCCAGCAGTAAACGTTGTTGCATCAGGTACTCGTAAGGAAGAAATTCTTATGGGCTCTGAAGAACTCAATATTGTCTGGAAGCTTCGTCGAGTATTACATGCGCTAGAGCCACAAGCTGCCCTCGAACTTCTCCTTGAGAAGATGAAGGGCACAAAGTCCAATGTTGAATTCTTGATGCAGATCCAGAAGACAACATCAGGTCCTGACGACAGTAAATAAGCGCAAATTTCGTGAATCGTGGGCTATCGCCTACGATTTAGCCCTGTTAACCACCCCGTTTGGTTCACCTAGTTCCTATTAAGTAGGAGTAGGACCCAAACTCATAAAAAAAGGAAAAACCATGAAGCCAGAGATTCACCCAGAGTACAAACAGACCCAAGTGACTTGTGGTTGCGGCGAAAAGTTTGTGACTCGCTCAACAGTTGCTAGCGGTTCAATCTATGTTGAAGTTTGTTCAGTCTGCCACCCTTTCTATACAGGTAAGCAGCGCATTCTTGATACTGGTGGTCGTGTGGCTAAGTTCGAAGAGCGCTTCGGTAAAAAAGAAGCAAAGTAGCTTTCTAAACAAACCGCATCGCAGCCCTTATGGGTTGCGGTCGCGGTTTTTTTATTTTCATTACATGTAGAGCCGAGATGGAAAGGGGACGCCAATGACAAGTGATCGTTTTGCATCTGCACATGAAATGGTCCGCGAATACGCAGAGCTTGAAGCAAAGATGGCAGATCCTTCGATTCATGAAGATCAAGGCAATGCGCGTAAATTGGGTCGACGGTATGCACAACTTGGCCCGGTGGTTGCCGGGTTTAAGGCGTGGAAATCTGCCGAGGATGATTTAGCTGCAGCAAAAGAGTTGGCTGCAGTAGATGCAGATTTTGCAACAGAGATTCCAGCTCTTGAAGCAGACTGTAATGTGGCCGCAGAAAGACTTGAAGAGTTATTGCTGCCACGCGATCCTAATGATGATCGCGATGTTATTTTGGAAGTTAAGGCTGGGGCTGGCGGTGATGAATCTGCAATCTTTGCTGGAGATTTATTGCGCATGTATATGCGCTATGCTGAAAAACATAACTGGAAAGTTGAAATAATTGACGCTACAGAAAGTGAAATGGGCGGCTACAAAGATATTTCAGTGGCGGTTAAATCAAAGGGCACTGTCGCGCCAGGAGAATCACCTTATGCGCGACTTAAATTTGAAGGTGGCGTCCACCGCGTGCAACGCGTGCCAGAAACTGAAAGTGCTGGGCGAATCCATACTTCTGCAGCGGGAGTATTAATTCTGCCCGAAGCCGAAGAAGTCGATGTTGAGCTCAATATGAATGATGTACGCGTAGATGTTTATCGCTCATCTGGTCCTGGTGGTCAATCAGTTAATACAACAGACTCTGCAGTGCGATTAACACACGTACCAACTGGCATTGTTGTTTCTTGTCAGAATGAAAAGAGTCAACTGCAAAATAAAGAATCAGCACTTCGAATTTTGCGTGCACGATTACTAGCCGATGCGCAAGAAAAAGCTGAAGCAGTAGCATCTGCCGAACGCAAGAGCCAGGTACGTACTGTGGATAGATCCGAACGAATTCGTACCTATAACTATCCCGAGAATCGCATCAGTGATCACCGTGTGAATTACAAAGCAAATAATCTTGATGCGGTCATGAATGGTGAACTCGATGACATGATTCAAGCGTTACTTGATGCAGACAAAGCTGCTCGTTTGGCAAGCACAAACTAATTTCCATGGAAATTAAATCTCTGCTCCGTGAAGCCAAAACACAGTTAGCAGAATCTGGCATCAGTGAAATCGATGCCGAACATTTAATGGCACATGTATTAGGTTTATCTCGAATGGATTTACACAACCCAGTTCTAGTTGAATCGACTTTGGCAACAATTTCAGATACTGATGTGATTCAAGAGCAGTTTTTTACATTACTTGATCGAAGAATCAATCATGAGCCTTTGCAGTATCTAACTGGCATTGCCCCATTTCGATATTTGGAAATTCAAGTTGGACCTGGCGTTCTGGTTCCTCGTCCGGAATCTGAACTCTTAGTGCAAGCAGTTCTCAACCACATTGCAAATTTACCTTCACCAGTTAGCGTCATTGATTTAGGTGCAGGTTCTGGTGCACTTTCATTGGCAATCGCAACCGAAGCGCCAACATCTCGAGTGATCGCTGTTGAAAAATCTCCCGAAGCAATATTTTGGCTCAAGAAAAATACCTCTGTCATTTCAGAAAATGTACGTGTAGTTGAAGGCGATGTTGCCGATGTTTTGCCCGGAGTTAAATGTGACGTTGTTATTGCTAATCCACCGTATATCCCAGATGAGCAACCGTTACCTCGAGATGTTGCCGGTTTTGAACCGCATATTGCCCTTTTCGGCGGACCAACTGGAATGGAATTACCTAAACGCTTCATAGTCGCTGCTGCACGTTTACTTAAACCTGCGGGCGTATTAGTAATTGAACATACCGAAGATCAAGCAATTGCAATTGCCGCAGAGTTGGCAATAGATTTTGAGGATATTGCCGTGCATGATGACCTAGTTGGACGTCCACGGTGGACAAGTGCGGTGAGGAAGTAGCCATGGGAAAAGAAGTTGACCTTAAAAAAGGCGAAATAAACCGCCACGTAAATAAAGCTTTGAAAGCAATCGCCGAGGGCTACGTCATCGCAATTCCACTCGAGCATAGTTACGCATTTGCTTGCGATGCGTTTAGACAAGATTCCGTGCGCGCCATGCATGTATTGCGTGGAGATCCTTTGTTTACTGCAGCGCAGGTCGCTGTTGGAAATGTTAAGACCGCGGAGGGAGTTGTTCGAGAATTAACTCCTGAGATAAGTGCATTAATGAAGAAATTTTGGCCTGGTTTACTCTCACTTAATTTGCGTCCACAAAAAGGTTTGAGTTGGGATCTAGGCGATAATCATCAGTTAGATCGCGTGAGTATTCGAGTTCCAAAAAGTAAGTTTGCTAAAGCACTACTTTTGGAAACTGGACCTTTAGCAATTGCCAGTGGTGCACGAGTTGGACGCCCAACTCCAAAAGAGTTAAGCGATATTTTTGTTTTAGATTCAGATTTAGCGTTTCAATTCAACAATGGAAAGCTGCGTAATGGCCCTGTGTCAACGGTTATTGAAGCCGACCAAGATGGAGTTCGAGTCTTACGTGTGGGGGCGATATCGCTGGAGGAAATTCAGGCAATTGCCCCAACCGCTGCGCTGATTTAGGCTCCCAGCGATAAGGTTGCCCCATGTCTACTTACTACGGCCCAGATTTCGAAGCGCTTAGCAACCAAGATCCAGAGATTGCTGCAGTCCTGCTTTCAGAACTTGCTCGTCAGCAAACTAACTTGCAGTTAATCGCCTCAGAAAACTTCACAT